>NZ_JBXEJO010000026.1:0-105511 GCF_056837965.1 Bradyrhizobium ferriligni | reverse complement strand
GGGCTGCACCGCGCCGCAGCGCGACGAGAACCAGCTGCACGCCGCCGTGGTCGAGCTCGTCACGCTCGACGATGCCGAGATCAAGTATTCGACGGTGCAGAACTGGTACCCGGGCAATTCGGAAGGCAAGGGCGGCATCTACAATTTCGTCACCAAGCGTGGCGACTGCCGCGGCAGGAACTCCAAGATCTCCTGGACCCAGGTCGAGACCGGTTCGGCGATCACCTGGAAATATCCGAGCTGCATCCTGCGCGGCGACAATTCGAGCGGCGAGTTCTACTCGATCGCGATCTCGAACGGCTTCCAGCAGGTCGATAGTGGCACCAAGATGATCCATCTCGGCAAGAACACGTCGAGCCGGATCATCTCCAAGGGCATCGCCGCCGGCAAGTCGCAAAACACCTATCGCGGCCTGGTCAGCGCGCACCGCAAGGCAACCGGCGCGCGCAACTACACCGCCTGCGAATCGCTTCTGATCGGCGACAAATGCGGCGCGCACACCGTGCCCTATGTCGAGGCCAAGAATTCCTCGGCGACGTTCGAGCATGAAGCGACGACGTCGAAGATTTCCGAGGACGTGCTGTTCTACTGCGTGCAGAGAGGCTTGAGCGAGCAACAGGCCATTGGCCTAGTCGTCAACGGCTTCGCGAAAGACGTGCTGCAAAAGTTGCCGATGGAATTTGCGGTGGAGGCGCAGAAGTTGATCTCTATCTCGCTCGAGGGATCCGTCGGGTAACTAAACGTTTCCGCGAGCCCTTGCGATTGCGGCTGGCGTTCTGGATGACGCATTTCAGGGGCAGGTTAAAATGGCGCTACTCGAAGTCAGAGATTTGCATGTTAGTATCGAGGGTTGCGAAATTCTTCGCGGCCTCGATCTTACGGTCAATGCGGGTGAGGTGCATGCGATCATGGGGCCGAACGGCTCCGGAAAGTCCACACTCAGTCACGTTATCTCCGGTAAGCCCGGCTATCACGTGAGCGCTGGCCAAATCCAATTCAACGGTGAGGACCTGCTCGCGATGGAAGCAAACGAGCGCGCCACCAAGGGCATATTTCTTGCCTTCCAATATCCGGTGGAAATTCCCGGGGCGACCACCATGAACTTCCTGCGCGCGGCGCTGAACGCCCAGCGCACGGCGCGAGCACAAAAGGAATTCTCCACCCCCGATTTTATAAAACGAGTACGCGAGGTTGCTATGTCGCTCAACATACCGCAAGGCATGCTCAAGCGCGGCCTCAATGTCGGATTTTCCGGCGGCGAGAAGAAGCGCAACGAGATTTTGCAGATGGCGCTGCTCGAACCGAGCCTGTGCATCCTGGATGAGATAGATTCCGGCCTCGACATTGACGCGCTGCGGATTGTCGCGGGTGGCATCAACGCTCTGCGTTCGCCGGAACGCGCGATGATTGTAATCACTCATTATCGGCGGCTTCTCGACTACATCGTGCCGGACGTTGTCCACGTGATGTCGAAAGGGCAGATTAGAAAGAGCGGCGGAAAAGAATTCGCGCTTGAGCTTGAGGCTTGTGGCTATGCCAAATTCGAAGACGCGGCGTCGCAAGAGATTTCCCGATGAAGCGGGTTGCGACCAAAGCCGCCGCCGGGCGCGCAACGGACAATGTCTTTGCCGCGGCGCATGGACGGTTGCCTGGCTCCGGGCCCGTCGCTTATATCCGTGCGAGGGCGTTCGAAGCCTACGAGCGTGCCGGCCTCCCGCATCGGCGCATCGAGGCCTGGAAATACACCGATCTGCGCACCCTGATTGGCGCGGTCCTGCCACTCGCTCCGCGACCCGATGCGGCTGCGCTGGTGCGCGCAGCGGCGCCGGTTAAGCAAGCAGCAGTCGATCGGGCGGTCAAACTCGTCTTGGTGGATGGCATATTCGCACCGGAGCTCTCCGATGTGGACAGTCTGGAAGACGGGGTCGATGTGCGGTCGCTCCGAGAGGTCCTGGAAGATACGACCGACAGCGCGATGGCCGGCCTGGTGCTGTCGACGACGACTGATGCGGTGATCTCGCTCAATGCGGCAATGGCGACCGATGGCTTAGTGATTATGATTTCTGACGGCGAAGCGGTGAAGCGTCCGATTCAGATCGTTCACGTCGCGACCGGATCGTTGGTGTCTAACTTCACGCGCTCCTATCTGCAGCTCGGCCAAGGCGCGCATGCGGCCTTAGTGGAGAGTTTCGTCTCGGCTGAAGGCGCGAGCGGCTATCAGACCAACGATGCGACAATCGCCCTGGTTGGTGACGAGGCGAGCCTTTCGCATATCCGACTGGCGTTCGACGCCGCTGACGCGGTGAATATCTCATCCAGCATCATCGCGGTCGGCACCAGGGCGAAGCTCGATCTCTTCAGCATGACCTGCAGCGGCTCCGTTAGTCGCTACCAGGGATTCGTCACGCTGACTGGCGAGGGATCCAAGCTCTCGGCGAACGCCGTCAATCTCATCAGGCATAAGCAGCATGTCGACACGACAATGGTTGTCGATCATGCCGTGCCACATTGCACCAGTCGGGAGAAGTTCCGTGCGGTCATCGACGAATGCGGCCGTTCGGTGCTCCAAGGCCAGATTGTCGTTCGTCCTGGCGCGCAGAAGGCGGACGCCACGCTGACGACGCGAGCGTTGCTTCTGTCCGACGAGGCCCGGGCCGACAACAAGCCCGAACTCGAAATTTTGGCCGACGACGTGACTTGCGGCCACGGATCGACATCAGGTGCGCTGGACAGTGCTCTCGTATTTTATCTGCGTGCTCGCGGTCTATCCGAAAAGGACGCGCAGGCATTGCTGATTGGAGCATTCCTGGGCGAGGCGATTGAGGAAATCGCCCCCGAGAGCCTACGCGATTTTGTGACCGCGCAAACTGAACACTGGATGCAGGCGCGGAGATGAGCGTGCATCCCGCGATGAGCAATGGCAGGTACGAGGTCAGCTGTCTACGTGCTGACTTTCCTGCGCTGAGCATGACGGTCTATGGCAGGCCGCTGGTCTATTTCGACAATGCCGCCTCGGCTCAGAAGCCGAAGGCGGTAATTGACCGCATGATGCAGGTCTACTCAAGCGAATATGCCAACGTGCATCGCGGTTTGCACTACCTCGCTAACGCTGCGACGGAGGCATATGAAGGCGCGCGTGCCAAGCTGGCGCGATTTGTGAACGCCCGTCTAAACGAAGAGATCATCTTCACCCGCAGCGCCACCGAGGCAATCAATCTGGTCGCCCAGACCTTCGGCCGTGAACGCGTCGCCCCGGGTGATGAGATCGTTCTCTCGATGATGGAACATCATTCCAACATCGTGCCGTGGCATTTTCTCAGAGAGCGCCACGGTGCGGTGATCAAATGGGCACCAGTCGATGATGACGGCAACTTCCTGCTAGATGCCTTTGAGCAGCTCCTGACCCGGCGCACCAAGATAGTTGCGATCACACAAATGTCGAATGCTCTCGGGACCATCTTGCCGGTAAAGGAGGTGGTGAGGATCGCTCACGCTCGCGGTATCCCGGTGCTGATCGATGGTTCGCAAGGATGTGTCCATCTGAACGCCGACGTCTGCGACATCGATTGCGATTTCTACGTGATGACGGGCCACAAACTCTATGGTCCGACCGGCATCGGCGTGCTTTACGGCAAATCTGAGCATCTGGCGTTGATGCCACCCTTCAATGGCGGGGGCGAAATGATCCGTGAGGTCTCACGTACCGGCGTCATCTATGGTGATCCGCCGCACCGCTTCGAGGCGGGTACGCCACCGATCGTTGAGGCGGTCGGTCTGGGGGCGGCTGTGGACTATATCAATTCAATAGGCAAGAAGCAGATCCGCGAGCACGAAAGCGCACTGCTTGCTTACGCTCAGCAGCAACTGGCGGACATCGACTCCGTGCGCTTGATCGGGACTCCATCCGAGAAGGGACCGATCATCTCGTTTGATATGAAGGGTGTACATGCACATGATATTGCCACCGTCATCGACCGCGCAGGTGTGGCGGTGCGGGCAGGCGCCCATTGCGCGATGCCGCTGCTCAAGCGGTTCGGTGTTCTGGCGACATGCCGTGCGTCCTTCGGCCTCTACAACACACATGAAGAGATTGATGCGCTCGTCGGTGCGCTCATCAAGGCGCGGCAGCTGTTCTCGTGAGACGGCGAGCGGGCCACGTCTAAGTGGCTAGGGAGTTTGCATCGACCTCGGCGGGCGATGACATCATGCACAAGACCATCATCGCCTTCGCTGAAGGTAAGCATCTGTCGTCCCGGCAGCATAGATGGTATCGGCAAGCCGGAGCCGCCGGCCAGCCGCTTGTCCATGTCAGCGGCCGTCCCGCCGAGCGCGATCGCAAAATCGTGCAATCGGCGGCAACGTCGCGCCTTCGAGAACTGCGCGGCGCAATTTCGCGCATAGCCGGAACTTGTTCCATTTCGAACAGGGGCAACGAAGAAGTCTCCGTGCAAAGCGCGATGTCGCGTTCGCAACAACAACCAGCCTCATCGGACGAGCCGCGCTAACTCTGTATATTTGTTCTGGTTTTTGCGCTCTCGACGGACTGGCATGCTCGTTGCAAAAGTCTTGGTCAGCAAGAAGCTCTTCCAACCGCTAACCCTTGAAGGACATCAGCATGAGTCTCGCCACGACCCAGAGCATTGCAGAAATCAGGGCTCGTAACAAACAGCTGATCGACGAGGTGCTGAAGGTCTATCCAGAGAAGACCGCGAAGCGGCGTGCCAAGCATCTCAACGTTCACCAGGCCGGGAAGTCCGATTGCGGAGTCAAGTCCAACATTAAATCCATACCTGGTGTGATGACAATCAGAGGCTGCGCCTATGCTGGATCGAAGGGGGTGGTCTGGGGGCCGATCAAGGACATGGTCCATATCAGCCATGGCCCGGTTGGCTGCGGCCAGTATTCGTGGGGCTCGCGTCGCAACTATTACGTTGGCACAACGGGCGTCGATAGTTTTGTGACTCTGCAATTCACCTCCGATTTCCAGGAGAAGGACATCGTATTCGGTGGCGACAAGAAGCTGGTCAAAGTCCTTGACGAAATCCAGGAGTTGTTCCCGCTCAACCACGGCATCACCATCCAATCGGAATGCCCGATCGGATTGATCGGGGACGACATCGAGGCCGTGTCAAGGTCGAAATCCAAGGAATATGGCGGCAAGACCATCGTTCCGGTTCGCTGTGAGGGCTTTCGCGGGGTGTCGCAGTCGCTTGGCCACCACATCGCAAACGACGCGGTGCGCGATTGGATTTTCGACAAGCTCGACCCCGACGGCAAGCCAAAGTTCGAACCGACGCCCTACGATGTTGCGATCATTGGAGACTACAATATCGGCGGCGATGCCTGGTCATCACGAATTCTGCTGGAAGAAATGGGCCTGCGGGTGATTGCGCAGTGGTCCGGCGACGGTTCACTCGCCGAGCTCGAAGCTACGCCGAAGGCAAAGCTCAACATCCTGCATTGCTACCGTTCGATGAACTACATCTCGCGTCATATGGAGGAGAAGTTCGGTATCCCCTGGTGCGAATACAACTTCTTCGGACCTTCAAAGATCGCAGAATCGCTGCGCAAGATTGCGGGTTATTTTGACGACAAGATCAAGGAGGGCGCCGAGCGGGTGATCGAAAAGTACCAGCCGCTGGTGAACGCCGTGATCGCAAAATATCGCCCGCGCTTGCAGGGCAAGACGGTGATGCTGTACGTCGGCGGCCTGCGTCCGCGTCATGTGATTGGCGCCTATGAGGACCTCGGCATGGAAGTCGTTGGGACCGGATACGAGTTCGGTCATAACGACGACTATCAGCGCACCGCCCAGCATTATGTAAAGGACAGCACGCTCATCTACGACGACGTCAACGGCTATGAGTTCGAGCGCTTCGTCGAAAAGCTCCAGCCTGATCTGGTCGGCTCGGGCATCAAGGAGAAATACGTTTTCCAAAAGATGGGCGTGCCGTTCCGGCAGATGCATTCCTGGGACTATTCGGGCCCATATCACGGCTATGACGGCTTTGCGATCTTTGCTCGCGACATGGACATGGCTGTCAACTCGCCGATCTGGAAGAAGATGAAGGCACCCTGGAAGGAAGCCTCAAAAGCCAAGCTCTTGGCTGCAGAATAACAAGCACTTGGCTCCACATAGAGCAACCGATCCCGCTCTCTGCGGCGAGCTGGGCGACATCAATTTTGATAGTGAAGGATCCTAACATGGCGCAGAGTGCAGAACATGTGCTCGATCACCTCGAACTGTTCCGCGGTCCAGAATACCAACAAATGCTGGCCGACAAGAAGTTGTTCGAAAATCCCCGAGATCCTGCCGAGGTCGAACGTATCAAGGAATGGACGAAAACGCCCGAATATCGCGAGAAGAATTTCGCGCGGGAGGCGCTTGCGGTAAATCCGGCCAAAGCCTGCCAGCCGCTTGGCGCCGTCTTCGTCTCAGTCGGTTTTGAGGGAACGCTGCCCTTCGTCCATGGCTCGCAAGGCTGCGTGGCCTATTACCGCAGCCATCTGTCGCGGCACTTTAAGGAGCCAAGTTCCTGCGTATCTTCGTCGATGACGGAAGACGCCGCTGTATTCGGGGGGCTGAACAATATGATCGACGGCCTCGCCAACAGCTACAACATGTACAAACCCAAGATGATTGCGGTCTCGACGACCTGCATGGCTGAGGTGATCGGCGATGACCTCAACGCCTTCATCAAGACGTCGAAGGAAAAAGGCTCGGTTCCGGCAGAGTTCGACGTGCCGTTCGCACACACGCCGGCGTTCGTCGGCAGCCACGTCACGGGCTACGACAACGCACTCAAAGGCATTCTCGAGCATTTTTGGGACGGCAAGGCCGGAACGGTGCCGAAGCTGGAGCGTAAGCCAAATGAGGCAATCAACATCATTGGCGGCTTTGATGGCAATACCGTTGGAAACCTTCGCGAGATCAAGCGAATCTTGGCATTGATGGGCATCGAACATACGGTCCTCGCCGATAACTCTGAAGTCTTCGATACCCCGACCGATGGCGAGTTCCGGATGTATGATGGCGGCACCACGCTGGAAGACGCGGCGAACGCGATTCACGCCAAGGCGACAATCTCCATGCAGCAATGGTGCACGGAAAAAACGCTGCCGTTCGTGTCCGAGCATGGCCAGGACGTCGTGTCTTTCAATTACCCGGTGGGTGTGTCCGCAACGGATGATGTTCTCGTGGCGTTATCACGCATCAGCGGCAAGGAGATTCCGGAGGAACTCGCGCGAGAGCGTGGCCGCTTGGTTGATGCCATCGCGGACTCCAACGCGCATATCCATGGCAAGAAGTTCGCGATCTATGGCGATCCGGATCTCTGCTATGGGTTGGCTGCCTTTCTGCTCGAACTCGGCGCCGAACCGACCCATGTGCTGTCCACCAATGGCAACAAGGCGTGGCAGGAAAAAATGCAGGCGCTGTTTGCAAGCTCGCCATTTGGTCAGGCCTGCCAAGCCTATCCGGGGCGGGACCTCTGGCACATGCGCTCGCTCTTGTTCACGGAGCCAGTTGACTTTCTGATTGGCAATACACACGGCAAGTACCTGGAACGGGACACTGGAACGCCACTGATCCGAATCGGGTTTCCAATTTTTGATCGGCATCACCATCACCGCTCCCCCGTGTGGGGCTATCAGGGCGGCCTGAATGTGCTGGTGAAGATCCTCGACAAGATCTTCGATGAAATCGACAAGAAGACCAATGTTCTTGGCAAGACCGACTATAGCTTCGACATCATTCGTTGATGGCGGAGAGTGCGCGTGCCATCGCCGGAACACTGGCCGATGGCGCGCGCGCAAGATGGTCGGCAGAGAGTTGCTTTCCCTGAGAGGAAAAACCTGATGAGTTCGCTAGCGGCCACGGTCCAGGATATCTTCAGCGAGCCGGGCTGCGCCAAGAATGGCAGTAAGTCGGAGGCTGTGCGCAAGAAGGGTTGCACCAAGCAACTGCAGCCGGGCAGCGCTGCGGGAGGGTGTGCCTTCGACGGCGCCAAGATTGCGCTGCAGCCTTTTACCGACGTCGCTCACCTCGTGCATGGTCCGATCGCATGCGAAGGCAATTCTTGGGACAATCGCGGCGCGGTGTCCTCCGGCTCTAGTCTGTGGCGCACGGCATTCACAACCGATATGAGCGAAACCGATATCGTATTTGGGGGCGAGAAGCGGCTCTGCAAAGCGATCAAGGAGATCATCGACAAGCACGACCCGCCCGCCATCTTCGTCTACCAGACCTGCATCCCGGCCATGATCGGCGACGATATCAACGCGGTCTGCAAGGCGGCGTCTCAAAGGTTCGGCAAGCCGGTAATTCCGATCAATTCCCCGGGGTTCGTTGGTTCCAAGAACCTCGGTAACAAGCTCGCCGGCGAGGCCTTGCTCGACTATGTAATCGGAACGCAGGAGCCGGACTACGCCACACCGTACGATATCAACCTGATCGGAGAATTTAATCTCTCGGGAGAGCTCTGGCAGGTAAAGCCGTTGTTCGAAGAGCTTGGCATCCGGATTCTGTCCTGCATCTCGGGCGATGGCAAATATCGCGAGGTTGCTTCATCCCATCGTGCACGGGCGGCGATGCTGGTGTGCTCGAAGGCCATGGTCAACGTCGCACGCAAGATGGAGGAACGCTACGGGATCCCGTTCTTCGAAGGGTCGTTCTACGGTATTCAGGATTCGAGCGATTCGCTGCGCCAGATTGCCCGCTTATTGGTTGAACGTGGCGCGGGGCAAGAGCTGCTCGGGCGCACCGAAGCGGTGATCGCACGCGAGGAGGCGAGAGCGTGGGCTGCGATCGAGCCGTACAAGCCACGATTCAAAGGCAAGAAGGCTTTACTGATTACCGGCGGCGTCAAGTCATGGTCGGTCGTTGCGGCATTACAGGAAGCCGGCCTCGAAATGGTCGGAACCAGTGTGAAGAAGTCGACCAGGGAGGACAAGGAACGCATCAAGCTGCTCATGGGGCAAGATGCCCACATGATCGAGGATATGACGCCGCGCGAAATGTACAGGATGCTGAAGGACGCCAAAGCGGACATCATGCTCTCGGGCGGCAAATCGCAGTTCGTCGCACTGAAGGCGGCGATGCCCTGGCTCGATGTCAACCAGGAGCGTTGCCACGCCTATATGGGCTATGTCGGAATGGTCAAGCTGGTGGAGGAGATCGATAAGTCGCTCTCCAACCCGATGTGGGACCAACTACGTCGACCGGCGCCATGGGAGGCTTTGGCCAAGGCGATGGTGCATATGCAATCGCCGGTGGCAGCGATCGCGCGCGATCCGGCGCTCGCCGAAGCGGCACGGCGCGCGAGAAAGATCTGCTTCTGCAACACAGTCGATCTCGGCACGATCGAAGACGCGATCTACGTGCATGGCCTGAGGAGCGTCGAGGCAGTCAGAGACCACACCAATGCCGTCGGCGGCTGCTGCAAGCGACGCATCGAGGACGTCCTGGCGTCCTCGCCGCCCGCCGGGCTGCAGGCCGCCGAATAGGAGGTGTCATGGCCATCGCGACGGTGCCGGCAAAAGCATGCGCAGTTAACCCGTTGAAGATGAGCCAGCCGATCGGCGGCGCATTTGCCTTCATGGGTCTAAGCGGGGCGATGCCGCTTTTGCACGGCTCACAAGGTTGCACCTCCTTCGGACTCACCCTCTTTGTGCGGCATTTCAAAGAGGCTGTACCGCTGCAGACCACCGCGATGAGCGAGGTCGCGACCGTGCTCGGCGGCTATGAGAATCTCGAGCAGGCGATACTCAATATCTACAATCGTACCAAGCCAAAGATCATCGGAATCTGCTCGACCGGTGTCACCGAGACCAATGGAGACGATGTTGATGCCTACCTCAAGCTGATCCGGGACAAGCATCCGCAGCTTGCGAAATTGCCGCTGGTCTATGTCTCGACGCCCGATTTCAAGGGG
Source organism: Bradyrhizobium ferriligni (assembly GCF_056837965.1). Taxonomy (NCBI): domain Bacteria; kingdom Pseudomonadati; phylum Pseudomonadota; class Alphaproteobacteria; order Hyphomicrobiales; family Nitrobacteraceae; genus Bradyrhizobium; species Bradyrhizobium ferriligni. The sequence goes on along the minus strand of NZ_JBXEJO010000026.1, from coordinate 95,579 downwards.
GCGTTCCAGGACGGCTGGGAGAAAGCCGTGGCGAGCATTGTGGAGTTGCTGGTGGAAGGGCCAAACGTCAATGGCCTGCGCGATCCGTCGAGGGTGAATGTTCTTCCAGGATGCCACCTCACGCCGGGTGATCTTGATGAAGTCCGTGCTATTCTGGAGGATTTTGGGTTGCGGCCGTCCTTCCTGCCTGATCTGGCGGGGTCGCTCGATGGGCATATCCCTGATGACTTTACCCCAACGACCATTGGCGGCATCGGCGTGGACGAAATCGCGAGCATGGGCCGCGCAGGGTGGACTATCGCAATAGGCTGGCAGATGCGGCGAGCGGCAGAGGTCATGCAGGCCAGGACAGGCGTGCCATTTCGCCTGTTCGAACGGCTATGCGGTCTCGGTCCGAACGACGAATTCATGACTTTTCTGAGCGAGGTCAGCGGCCGCCCCGTGCCATCGAAATATCGGCGCCAGCGCGGCCAGCTCACCGACGCAATGCTGGACGCGCACTTCCATATTGGCGGTCGCAAACTTGCAATCGCGGCCGAGCCAGACCTGCTGTTCGACCTGTCCAGTATGCTGCACGAGATGGGCGCGCAGGTGAGCGCGGCCGTGACGACCACGCAGTCGGTGGTGATCGAGCGGATCAAGACCGAGGAGGTGCTGATCGGCGATCTTGAGGATCTGGAAGAGCTAGCCAGAACAAAGCATTGCGACCTGCTGATCACGCATTCGCATGGCAGGCAAGCGGCGGCTCGGCTAAAAATCCCGTTCTATCGAGCCGGTTTTCCGATGTTCGATCGGCTTGGTGCAGGGCACCAACTATCCGTCGGTTATCGTGGTACGCGCGATCTGATCTTTGATATTGCGAATCTTGTGATCGCGGACCGCGAGGAGAATCATCAGCCGACGCCCGATAGATGGAGGCCTTCGGCGGCGCTGCCGCTAATGTCGGGCCACCGCAGTGCAGCTGAGAGGTCGACTGCATGAAGGTCGCATTCGCCACGCAAGACCTAAGACGCGTCGATGCCCATTTTGGTTGGGCAAAGAATATCGCTATCTACGATGTCGCGCCAAACGGGCACGTGTTTCTCAAAGCGGTTGAGTTCGAGGGAGATCTCAAGGAAGACGGCGACGACGACAAGCTGGCGCCGAAGATCGAGGCGATCAAGGATTGCGCAATCCTGTACGTCGCCGCTATCGGCGGTGCCGGCGCTGCGCGGGTCGTGGCCAACAACATCCATCCTATCAAGGTGAACAAGCCAGAAAACATCCTTGCGCTGCTCGAAAAGCTCGAGCGCGTATTGAAGGGCACGCCGCCGCCGTGGCTACGCAAGGCCTTGGCGAAGGACCAACGACGCACATTCGAGTTCGACGAATGAGGTGAGATGACCGAGGCCGCAGAAATGGCGCAGCAGGGCGACGCCCTCGATTCCCCGTTCCTCAAGGAGCTGGTCAAGATATGGCGCGCTCAGGATACCAACGGAGCCTGGGAGGCCAAGAGCGATGTCGAGCTGCTTGAACCCTATATCTTGGACAAGGAGAAGCGACGGGCACTGCCGATTGTCGGCGATCCTGATCCCGACACGCTGTGGCGCCTGGGGCTGTTCTTCAATGCGGTCGCACTCTCGATCGAGAGAGCCACCGGCGTGATGATCCAGCCGATGCTGAAGATGCATCATGAAGGCTTTGGCCGCATGGTGCTGATCGGGGGGCGGCTGATCGCCGTGAACAAGCAGCTGCGCGATGTGCATCGCTTCGGCTTCGATAACCTCGCAAAGCTCGCGCAGGAGGGTGACAAATATGTCAGGGGCGGAATCGACTTGATTCGGAAATTTCCGGACGTGGCAAACTACTGAGGGCATTCATGAGCGATCGTGAACTACTGAAGGCGGAGCTAAAGAAACTTTCGGCCAAAGCGCTCCAAGCCAAAATGGATCTGCACGACCTTTCGGAAGAACTTCCCATCAACTGGACATCGATCATGGCGGTGGCGCAGAAGGCGTATGATGCCTATGCCGAACTCGAACGCAAGAGCCATGACTTGAAGGCGCTGGAAAATACTTAAGGACTCCGACTCATGTCATTTGCAACGCGCGATGGCCGCAACTGGACGCCGGACTACCTGATCTCGATCGATGACAAGAAGTGCATCGGCTGTGGCCGGTGTTTCAAGGTGTGCGGTCGAGATGTCATGACGTTGAAAGGAATCAACGAGGAAGGCGAACTTGTCGACCTGGACGACGACGATGAGATCGAAAAGAAGATCATGGTTTTGAATGATCAGGGTGCCTGCATCGGCTGCGGCGCCTGCGCCAGGGTTTGTCCGGCCAATTGCCAGACCCACGGTTCAGCCGCGGCCGAAGCTGCGTGAGCGAAGGCTGGCAGGCGCGATGAACTAGACCCATCGCTGATCTCGTGCAACTCGAAACTGAAATTGCGCCGGCGTGGGTGATAGCGTCGATTGTTGGACGGAGCGAGCGGAGACATTGCCGTCAGGCCCGCAGAAGGCAAGCCATACATTTGAGTCGTAATCCCGTGGAGATCATCCTCCGCAAGCTCTACGTTTTTGTGGAAGGACGTCCTGCAGCTATCCGGGCTCACAGTATCGGGTGAACGAGACGCGATCCAGATTGTAATGGGTCGCAAATGCCGGTTCCCCGAAGTAGGGCGCACTCCTCCAGATGGTTCCGATTATGTCCTGTAGCTTGTCCTCTTCGGCCTAGGTGCCGCCAACAATAGATCCGTGACCGATCGCGTTGACGCCGAATCTGGTCACGGCAGCAGTTAGTTGTTCCTTCCGTCCCCGTCTTGGTTTGGCACTGACGGTGTCGTTGCACCGGACTGGAGCGACGGTGCAAGAGCGTATGCGAGATCGTCGAGATCGGTAGCACACTAAGAAAAGCACGGAACGGTTGATGGGGGACAAGCCCGGGCCGCAGCCGCGACGGATGGTTGCATTTGGTCAATGGTCTGCTCAAACCTATGGCGTCCCAGCAGCCTGATGAGGCGGTGTTGCGGGTCTGTGTTGACAAACGGCCGGTCCCCGAAAGATCAACCATCGGCAATATCACGCAATGCGCGGCTATCGATTGCAGCTCGATGAGCAACCTGGTTTACGAATCGCGCGCTGATAGCCTGGCCGTTCCGTGGAAGCCGGACAGATGTTCTGCGCCGTGTGGGTCAGCTTACGGTCAGCTAAGCCGCGTATCCTCGTCGACAGAGCTTGCGCGGCACGAGCTCTACAGCGTGCAATTGTGCCGATAGGAAAGCGATCTGATGTATAGCAGAATCGTTGGCTCATCCAGCCAGTCCACAAACGCCAGCCAGGCTGATGAATCGGAAGAGACGGGAGATAGCCCGCGCTCTGCGGAAACGCTTGCAGACGTCCGGTCAAGTGGGTCGTCGCCGGCGCCATACTTTCTGGCTTCGGATCCACCGATCATAGACGACATCGCCGAATCTTCCTTCAATGCAAGGCTCCGGAGATTTTTGGGCGACGACATCAGGCAGATCGCCAGTAATCCACAAGAGTACTCGGATTTCGTATCCGAGAAGGCTGAGCGCGCGGCAATTGTTGCTGGAGGCTATATAAGCACTTATTACAATCCAGCCACTCCCCCGCGATTTTTCAGCTATCAGTTGGGTGACGAAGCTGTTGGGCTCCTAAGAGTGGGAGGTCCGGATCGTATCGAGGGAGAGGACTTCCGGCAACAGTTCGGGCGCAACGATATCACTTCTGTCGTAGACCTACGGGTGACTCATCCCCTGGTCGAGAATGCGGGCGATATTCTGCTGGAACATCAATTGAGAAAGGATGGCGATTATCCGTTGATCTTGTCAAACCCGGCCTTGGGCGGCATTGAACCCCGCCTGGCGGAAATGGGTTTTGTTCACGTTGTTGAAAATAAATGGGTGCTTGATCCTCATCAGCATCCCGAAGTGTGGATGAAGAATGATAACGACGAGTGGCAGCGAGTAGGCAAGCCCACAAAGTACCTTGCTAAGGTAGATGACGATGATTCCGCTACTGGAGCGAGTGTCGAGTGGAACTCTTCTGATGATGATCCGTCATACTACTTGGACCGCGCCATGGAAAGAATGGCTCTGGAGCAAGACGATTCGGAGTGACGAGACAGGCCCGAAAATGACTGGTCCTTGGTCATTGCTGGCGCAAAAGTCTTAGCCTCAGAAGGGAGCGCATGCTCGCAGTGCGCTCCCTTTCTTTTGAATATTAGGCTTGCGATTCCTTGCCGAAACTCGCCGAACGTTGTGCTTCGTCGAATTGGCAGAACCTCGAGACACCGGTCGGCGGACCGAAAGGGGCGAACTCTGTAAGCTGAGATCGTGAGCGTTGCAATATACTTGACAGCCGCAAACCGTGAGATTGCGACGCGGAGCAACTCGATCCCGCCGGCGACGGTAAAGTGTGGTTTACGGTGGATGTGGAGCGAAACGAGTTCTTCGATCCATATGGCGTCCGGCTGATGTGCGGCAAGCACGGAGCGACCTTTGAACTGAGCACCGGGCGGTGCGTCGAAGGTCCATGTAAGGGGAGAGCGCTTACGCCGATTGCGTTGACAGTTCTGGACAGCGAAATCTGCATCGTCGGCGGCGTCTTGTCGAAGACGATGCGCCCTCCGATGAATGAAGCCTGCGCTCAGACCGGCCGATTTTCGTTTCGATTCTTCACGGGTTCCATCCTCTTCAGCCCATCTTCATACGAGATCTCGTCACATGACAGATTCAGATTCTTTGCTGCATCGAGCAGGTAATCCAGCTTGCCACCTGAATCGAGCTTCTTGATGTCGTCCTTGTTGATCCCGACCAGGTCGATCATCTCCTTCCAAACTGTGGACTCGTCGCACGGGAGGACGTTGAAAGTAGCGTCGCCAAGCTTGACTCGGTATTTCGCCAGCAGATCTATGTTGTTGCAGAACATGAAGTAGCTGCCGTCGGGGCTCAACGCGCCGTCCAGCACGCCTGCAACGTCGGCAAGATACGCGAAGGAATGCAGATAGCCGGCTAGCACCGGAATGGTTCGCTCTCCGTCCTGCGCGATCGTCAAGACTTGTTCGATCGAATAGTCCGGCGGCCGCTTCTCGTCCGCGAGCTGGGTTTGGAATTTCAGTGCAACGTCGCCGCGAAAGCCGAACCGGCCAGGCTTAATGGTCCCGCCTTTGAATACGGCATTGAGCAGGCGACCCTCCTTCTCAAGTCTGCCGAGTGCGGTGTTCTCGATTGCAGTCATTAAAGTCGTCCTCGATCTAAGCGTTTCACCGACGCTCTGGCCGGTGCGAGATGCAATGCAAATTGCTTGCCGTCCATGCGCGGCTGTCTGCGGCATAGCTTGGGAGGAAAAGCCGTAAATGGGCTCCGACTGGCTCAAGCAGCCTTGTCGGAAATTCGACACGAGTTCCAAAGCCAACAGGCACGATCCGAAAAGGCAAGCATCATCAAACCCCTGAATGCTGGCACATGACTTGCCATTGAGCGGACAGTCCTAAGCAGATGAAGGATTAGCCATGATCAACCTGACGGACAGCGCGGTGAACGCGGTCAAGAGTGCGATTTCATCATCGACCCAGCCAGCAAGCGGCCTGCGCATTATGGTTGAAGCAGGCGGCTGCAACGGGTTCAAATACACGATGGGTCTGGCCGAGGAACCGAAGCCCGACGACAAAGTGATCGAGTGCGGTGACCTGAAGGTCTTTGTCGACGACAAGAGCCATCAACATCTGGTCGGAACAACCATCGACTTCGTGATGGCGCTGGAGAGCCCAGGCTTCACCTTTCACAACCCGAACGCCACCTCGAGCTGCTCCTGCGGAAAATCGTTCACCTGATATGGAAGAGACATCAAGCATGCTGGCCGAATCAGAGCAACTCAGGCAATTGCAGGCCGCCGTGAACGGCCGAGAACGGCGCATTCGCGCCGTGCTCGAGGAGATCCGAGCCATTCTGCGACGCGGCGGCAGCAGTCGACTGATCGGGATCGGTGGTAGCAGGATCATGGTCAGCCTTGGTGCTCCCGCGTTCTGCGCGTTTTCGGGCGGGGCGCTGGAAGGCATTCAGGCGTGGCTTGTCGAGAGGCTCGGCGAGTTCGTCCGCTTCGTCCCGGCTGCTGCAGCAGCCAAGGCGTGAAATTGAGCGGGGGATCAGGTGCCGATTTATCTCGATAACAACGCGACGACGCGGACCGATCCGTCCGTCGTGCAAGCCATGTTGCCTTTCTTCACCGAGCGATTCGGCAATGCCTCATCCAGCCACGCCTTTGGCGGCGAGGTCGCAATCGCGCTGAAGCAGGCGCGCCGTAGCCTGCAGGATCTGTTGGGGAATGCACACGATCATGAGATCGTTTTTACCTCCGGTGGGACCGAGGCAAATAATGCCGCCATCCTCTCGGCGCTTGCGAGCCAGGAAGGCCGTGACGAGATCGTCACCACCTCGGTTGAGCACTCCGCCATCCTTTCGCTGGTCGAGCAATTGGCGCCGAAAGGCGTCAAGGCGCATATTATACCGGTAGATTCACGCGGCCGGCTCGACATTGAGGCGTTTCGCTGCGCGCTCGGGCCCCGCACGGCGATCGTCTCGACCATGTGGGCCAATAACGAGACCGGTACGATTTTTCCCGTGGAGTTTCTGGCCGGGTTGACCCGTGAGGCAGGCGCGCTGTTTCACACAGATGCGGTCCAGGCCGTCGGTAAGGTACGCGTCGACCTGAAGGACAGTGCGATCGACATGCTGTCGCTTTCAGCGCACAAGCTGCATGGCCCAAAAGGGATTGGCGCGCTCTATCTGCGCAAAGGGACAAAATTCCGTCCGCTAATCTGGGGCGGATCACAGGAGCGTCGGCGCCGCGGCGGTACTGAGAATATCCCCGGCATCGTTGGTCTTGGAAAAGCTGCGGAGCTGGCGGTGGAGCGGCTCGAGCCGGAGCGTGTTCGCATTGGTGCGTTGCGCGACCGCCTGGAGCAGGGGATTTTGTACAGCGGCGAGTGTGCGGTGCTCGGCGATGCTGGCAACCGGCTAACGAACACGGCCAATATCGCGTTCGATGACCTTGAAGGCGAAGCAATCGTCCATCATCTCAATCGCGCGGGCATTGCCGTGTCGCTGGGGGCAGCCTGCAGGTCGGGCTCAATGGAGCCATCGCATGTTCTGCACGCCATGCAGGTGCCGGCGCGGAGCATCCGTGGCGCGGTGCGCTTTTCTCTGTCGCGTGAAACATCTGTTGCGGAGGTCGATGAGGTCGTGTGCGTACTATCCGACATCGTGGCTCGCCTGCGCGCCAATTTGCGGGGATCGGCCAGTCTGGCCAGCTATGCGCCGCAGTCGAGGGAGTTGAGCTCGTGAAGATCATGATCCGCCGCGCTCCGGACGCGGGCCTGTCGATCTACGTGCCGAAAAAGGATCTCGAAGAGTCGATCGTGGAATCCGAGCACGAGACGCTATGGGGTGGCTGGATCAAAATAGCTAATGGCTGGGTGCTCGATTTGCCGCAGATGGCGAGCGATACGCGCTTGCCGGTGACAATCAATGCCAAGAAACGGGGCGAAAACGGTGACGATCCGTGAATGCGCCCGTGCAGATCGATTTTGTCAACGCGACCGATGCTAAGGCCATTCTCGCGGACGTCGCTGCCGGGCTGAGGGCCGCGAGCATTGTTCCCTATATCGGTCCTGGCCTTGCCGAACTGTCCAGACCCGATGTGCCGACGACTCCCGAGGCGTTATCTGCTTTCTTCGCCAGCAAGGTTGCGCTGCCGCGGCGGGCCAAGGGCAATGCATGGGCCGCGGCGCAGCACATCGAGATCAGCAAACATCGCTCCACCGTGACGGCATTGATGGCGCAGGCCTTCGCTCGGCCGGTCGAGCCGGCCGCCTTTCACGATCATCTTGCGTCTCTGTCGCTGCCCATCATAGTCGACACATGGTATGATGGCGCGATGCGCGGGGCGTTGGATAAGCGCGATGGGTGGGGCGAAGTGCAAGGTATTACCCGCGCCAGCATTGGCGAGAATCGTTGGTATCGCTTTTATGACTCGGTTGGCCAAGAGGTCGACGGTGTCGTGGCGGACGGCTGGGCGACGGTGCTGTACAAGCCGCATGGCGGTGTGCAGCCGGCAAAGAACTTCCTGATCTCCGACGCTGACTATGTCGAGGCGCTGACCGAAATCGACATCCAGACACCGATTCCGGACATTATCAAGGAACGGCGGATCGGACAGAGCTTTCTCTTCATCGGCTGTCGGTTCAACGACCAGCTGTTGCGTAGCTATGCTCGGCAAATCATCAAGCGTTCAGCCAAAACCCACTATGCGATCGTTGATCTAGATGCGCTCTCACGCAGTGAGCTCCGCTTTCTGCGCGAGCAGGGCCTGACGCCGCTTGCGATTGGATTGCCTCGCGCAGTCGAGATACTGCTCACCCATTAGCGCCTTGCAAAGCCGGATCGCCAGCTCGCATCGGCCTATTGTGAGATGCCGCATCGCATCAAGGCCAACGGGCAAGGAGCCGGGATCGCGCATGCTTGGCGTTTGAATGAATGCACCCGACGTTGAGCTCGGCGGCAGAAATACGACGTACTTGTTGCGTTTCAAACATGCGCATCGTTGCTGTTCTTGCATCCGTTGGCGTTGATGTTCCAGCTAACTGTTTGGCGCATGGCTGCGATCGCGTCGACTCTACCCTGGCATGTGAGTTGCTACTGCTCTTGCTGAGGCTCTCTCGGGGCTGGTCCTGAGAAGCCGATGATTGCCTGCAGGGAGACATGGGAAATGAACGCGGTCGTCGGGCGCGGAAAATGTGCCAAAGCTGCGGTAGGTGCCAGCAAGATGATGCAGCCGGCCGCCGATCATAGGGGCTGCCGCACCTCGTCCAACTCCGGGCAGGCGAGTTGCGGCTCGCGGGTAGGGCAAGGCGATCTGCCGACCGAGATCTGGGAAAAAGTGAAGAACCATCCCTGCTACAGCGAAGAGGCGCATCATCATTACGCCCGCATGCACGTCGCAGTAGCGCCAGCCTGCAACATCCAGTGCAACTACTGCAACCGCAAATACGACTGCGCCAACGAATCACGTCCGGGCGTGGTGAGCGAGAAGCTCACGCCGGAGCAGGCGGTAAAGAAAGCGCTTGCGGTCGCGGCCACTATTCCCCAGATGACCGTGCTTGGCATCGCCGGTCCCGGCGATCCGCTGGCCAATCCTGAAAAGACGTTCAAGACGTTCGAACTCGTCGCCAAAGCGGCTCCGGACATCAAGCTGTGTTTATCAACCAATGGGCTAAGCCTGCCAGATTACGTTGACGTCATCGCCAAGTCCAAGATTGACCATGTCACGATCACCATCAACATGATCGATCCCGAAATCGGCGCCAAGATCTATCCTTGGATCTTCTTCAACCGTAGGCGCTATACCGGCCTTGACGCGGCAAGGGTACTTGCCGATCGCCAACTGCTAGGCCTGGAGATGCTTAGCGAACGGGGGATCCTGTGTAAGGTCAACTCTGTGATGATCCCGCATATCAACGACGATCACTTGGTCGAAGTAAACAAGGCGGTGAAGTCACGCGGCGCCTTCCTCCACAATATCATGCCGCTGATCTCTGCACCCGAGTACGGCACAGTGTTTGGCCTCAACGGTCAGCGCGGGCCGACAGCGCAGGAATTGAAGGCGCTGCAAGATGCTTGCGAAGGGGAGATAAACATGATGCGTCACTGCCGTCAGTGCCGGGCCGATGCTGTGGGTCTGCTCGGAGAAGATCGCAGCGCAGAGTTTACGACCGACCAAGTCATGAAGATGGACGTCAAATACGACCTCGAGATGCGCAAAGCTTACCAGGACCGGCTAGAGGACGTGCGTGCCGCAAAGGCCGCGGCCAGCAAAGAGGAACTCGGGGAATTGGCCGGAGAGGTGAGCGAGGTCACGCTTCTGGTGGCAGTCGCAACCAAAGGCTCCGGGCTGATCAACGAGCACTTTGGACATGCGAAGGAATTCCAAGTCTACGAACTTTCCATATCCGGCGCAAAATTCGTCGGCCACCGCCGCGTGGACGTCTACTGCCAAGGTGGTTATGGGGAGGAGGGTAGGCTTTCGACCATCATTCGCGGTATCAATGACTGCCATGCGGTGTTCGTGGCCAAAATCGGCGGCAGCCCGAAAAGCAATTTGATCAAGGCCGGAATCGAGCCAGTTGATCAATATGCGCATGAGTTGATCGAGAAGTCGGCGATCTCCTGGTTCCGGTCCTATCTCGATCGGGTGAAAAGCGGTGAGATCCTGCACGCGAAGCGCGGCGACGCGTCGATTCGGCAGGGTGCCGTGATCTCTGCGGCGTAGGGGGTGATGTGCCATTCAAGATCATTGCCTCGCAGTGTACGAGCTGCTCAGCCTGCCAACCCTTGTGCCCGAACGTCGCAATCTCTGAGAAGGCGGGGAGCTTCGTCATTGAACCGGCAAAATGTACCGAATGCATTGGCTATTTCGACGAGCCGCAATGTGTTGCCGCCTGTCCGGTCGACAATACCTGCGTCGTTGACACATCCTTGGCGCGCTACCAGGCGCCAGCCTAAAGGGTGAGCCCCGTGAACGGATTGCCGCCGCTTGATGATGCGAACCGTGCCCAGGAATGCGCCCATGCTCCTGCGACTGCGAAGCGAGCCCATCGCAGCCTCGCCGTCTGGTCCGGATCTTCGCTTGATGCGAGGGAATGACGCCGATGCTGGCCGGCCAAGACAATGAAGTGGATCGCGCCGTCGTGCGCCGCATCGCGCCGCAGCTGTTCGACCGATTGATGAACGATGCGGAGGTCGAGTGCCGCCACATTGTGGCACGGGTTGTCCACAATGAGTGGCCGTTAGCCATGGTGAACGACCCGAACGCCTCCGTGCCGTTCGAGAATATACAAGGACTGTTGCCAAGGGTGCTAACTGCTCCGCAGGGCGGTCCTGACCTGTATGTCCGCCGTGAAATGGCGTGCGGCATTGCCGCTGGTGAATCGCCAGATGTCTTCGAGAATGAGGACAAGTCGATGCAGGATTTCGCTTGCGCTGGTACGGCAGCGGCCCTGCGTGTCCATGAGGGAGCGCTGCATGAATAAAATCGTTCGCGATAGCGACGTCGTCGAGCTCAGCGGGCCGCCTGTCTTCAGCTTTAGCGAAAAGGTGCGTGCCAATCGCACAATCCGTAATGATGGCACCTTTCGCGGCAAAGAGATTGGCGAGGTTTTGGTCAGGAAGGGAGAGGTGGGTTACGTCGTTTCGATCGGAACGTTCCTGCAGCAATTCTACATCTACGGCGTCGACTTTCTCGAACGTGGCTACCGCGTTGGCATGAAGCGCAAGGAGCTTGAGTCGGTGGACGCGTGCGTGGAGATCGATGATTCGCCATTTCCGGAAGAGGCTGTGTCATGACTGAGGGCCGCTCTGCGAAATATCGGCGGGGCCAACGCGTTAAAGCGGCGGTCGACCTCATCAACGATGGCTCTTTTCCCAATACGGAACCCGACGGGATCGTGCTCGGCGCCGGAGCAACCGGCGAAATCGTCAAGGTCGCCATCCATACCGAAGCCGACGTGCCGATCTATACTGTCGATTTTGGTGTGCAACGGCTCATTGGCTGTTTTGAAGAAGAAATCACGGTGCTCTGAAGGGGGCTTTCGCGATGACTGCCGCGCTGATGAGGAAGGTAAAGACCGGGTTGGTTCCTCACCCAAACGAGCTCGATCGCAAGCGAATCGAGCGCGGCTTGAGCTCGCGCAAGCGATATCTCTATGTCTCGCCGAACGTGACGCCAGTGAGGGGGGGCTATCTGGTCGAGAGTCCCTGTTGCTCGCGCAATATCGACCAGGATGGTGGTCTCATTGATGTCGCGCTGATTCTTTACGACGCCGTGAGTGGGATCTGGAAGCTGTTTTGCAAGAACCACGCGCAAGGGATCTGGGAATTTTACAGCCTTTACCACCGCTTGACTTCAGCAATCGATGAGTTGAACGCGGATCCGGAGCGCCTGTTCTGGCAATGACGACCACCTTGGGGAGTCCTAAAGGAGCCATGATGGCGCTTACTGCGGAGGAATTGATTGAAATCGAACGGCTGCTTGCTACCGACGGCGCGGACACGAACCCGCTTGTCGAGCTGCGGCGCCGCTTGCCGCAACTTGCATGCGTTCGCTGTGATGCATCGGATGTGACGGATCAGCCCTACCGGCGGTTTCCTCGTTTCGACCTGCATTTGCTCGACGGGTCGGATCACTGCGTGCAGATTACGATCGATCCGAAGCGGGCGACCGGCATCGTGTTGGCAAGAAGGAATGTTGCGCGGTGAGCGGGATTGAACTGGCAGCGCATCGGCTTGATGGTGCGGACAGGATGGAGGCAAATACGTCCTTCATTCCATTGTCCGATCCCGATATCACCTTCGCCGAGCTCTCCGCCGTGGAAACGGTTCTGTGCTCGCCGCAGATCTCCAATGGGTGGGTCACTGAGGCGTTCGAGCACGCTTTTGCAGCCTATCTTGGCCGCAAATATGCCGTTGCGGTCTCGAGCGGCACCATCGGGCTCCTGCTTGCGCTCAAGGCGGTCGGCATCGGGCCAGGGCAGGAAGTCATCGCCTCGCCGTATTCCCTCCGCCAGACGGTCCATGCGATCGGTCTTGCAGGCGCACGGGCGGTATTTGCCGACATCGACTATTGGTCGGGAACATTGATCCCAGATAGAGCCGAAGAGCGCATCACGGCCAACACGCGGGCGATTGTCGCCGGCAATCCCAACGGCCATCCCGCGCCGTGGTCGGAACTGCGGGCGATCGCGCAGCGCCACCATCTGGCGCTTCTAGAGGATTCCACCGAAGCAATCGGATCGCGCTACAAGGGCGAGCTCGTCGGCCGGTTTGGCGACGTGGCGGTCTTCGACTTTGCCCAGCCCTTGGCCCTAAGTTGTGGCGAAGGCGCAATGGTGGTAACGGACGATATCGACATCGCGGTTGGCTTGCGTCGCTATCGCGCCCACCGCCTGGACGAACGCTCCTCCGTGATCGTCGGTGCCGCTGGACCATACCAAGCCGGCATGAGCGATCTCACGGCAGCCTTGGGGCTGGCGCAGCTCAAGCGTCTCGATGAAATCCTGGAGCGTCGTCGGCTGGTGGAGCAGCTCTATAACGCGCATATGCAATCATTTGAGGGCATCAAGCCGCCTTATGTTGGTCCCCATGTGACCGAGGTGAATTGGTTGCTCTATCTCGTCCATCTCGGAACACGCTTCACGCGATCCGGCCGCGATGCCATCGTTGATGATCTGCGCGTCGCTCAAATTGAAGCCGTCGCCTATAGCCATCCGCTGCACTTGCAACGCCACTACTTCGAGCTCGGCTATCGACGTGGCGATTTCCTGGTTACCGAAAAGATCGCCGATCGCGCCCTGGCGCTGCCGTTTCACACCCATCTCACGAACGACAAGATCGAGTTCATTGTCGAGGCCGTGAAAGATGCCTCGATCAACGTGGGCGCAGGGGCAGCGATCTACTGAGATGCGCGTCATCAACCACATCGAAGGACGACGATTGAATGGCGACGATCCTACTTTGCGACGTCGCGCGAGATGGGCGGGGCGACCGAGGGGGGCCGTGAGCACGAAGAAGACCTGCTCGAAATTAGCGAGGCGCGGTCTCCAAGCCGCGGCTCGAGGCCACGCCAAGCTGCCGGAAACGGAGCACGTCACAACAGAGATCCTCAGTTTCGACTCGGGTCTTTAAGGTCGGCCAAATAGGGGTTGCCATGACTTCTCAACAGGTCATCATTCACGTCCGCTTCGCTCCAAACGGGAGAGTGATCCAAATCAGCGAGCGCCCGGCGAAGCTCACGCCAAACCAATGGTTTGATGTCCTCAATACCCGTGCCGGCTCGACCTATCGGCCGCTCGCTCGTGGCCGCGGCGTTTTTCGGCTGGCCCGGGCTTCAGTCGAAGCTTTCAAGCAGGAAACTGCGCGGCCTGGATGAGCAAAGGGATGATCGGCCCGATGTCTGATCAGATCGAGGTGTTCGCCGTCTGTCCGGCCGATGCCATCGAGCGGTGTGGCGCCATGGCCTTTAGCCTGTCGCAGGTAGACGACAGCGGAGAGAGCCGGCCGTTTCCAATTGTTGTGGTTCGCACTTTTGGCGACGACTATCTAGGGTACGTCAATCGTTGTCCGCATGACAGCTTATGGCTCAACATCGGCTCCGGCGAGTTCTTCTCCTCCGATCGCTCCTTTCTCAGATGCGCACGGCACGGTGCGAGATTTGAGATCGACACTGGGCTGTGCATCGATGGTCCCTGCACTGGACAAACGCTTGAACCGGTCGCACTCGCCGTCATCGAAGGTGACGTCTGCCTGTGTGGCATCAAGCTACTTGAGGATGATGGGTTTTCCGACCCGTTCGAGGACAGCGACGAAACCATGGACATAACGATCCATCCCGATTAACGGGCGTCTCACTTGGCCGTTGCTCAAGTTGTCTCCGGCGCGTTGCCGCCGAATAATGCCATCGTACCAATGAGTGCTGGCGCGGACGCGCGTCAATGCTTTTGAAGTTGAGAGGCGAACAGACGAACCTCGTGCGACCGCGACCTTCGCGGCACCTAGGAGGTGCTTTGGCGCTAGCGCACCCAAAATCGAGCCAGCAGGCCATTGCCGCCGCGGGATACGATGTCTTTGAGAAGGAAATGCCCTCGGCGGTTACGCCGAGGGCACCGTCTGGGCTGGTTGAAATGGGGGGACCCAGACTGACAGGACCGTTTGGTCTGGAGGAATGACGATCCTGTATCGCAATTCTTGGACGACCGCCGAGGCGGGCGTAGCAATTGCGATGCCAAGCTTCCGTTCATGCGATGCCCTTAGCGAGTGCCGCACCATAGTCATCCGGTGGCGGCGGCCAAGGTCGAATGCACGAACGGGCGCGTTGGCGTGGTCCGGCTATTGTGCGTACGAACTGCACAACGCGAAATGGTGAAGCGGGAGAGTGTCAAACGCGATGCGCCATATGTCACGCATGGAACAGGGGAGCGCGACATTGTTGCAACCTCGGCATAATTGTCAGTCTCGCCGGAGTGGAGAATGAGATCGCTGAAGAAATGAGCGCGACGCATCTGGTGCGGAACTTGCTTGGAGAAGTTGGATGGTTGCGTAAGTAATGCGGAGGCAGACACCGCGAGGTTAAAACTGATCAAGGAGGCTATTCTAGATGTCGAGTATCGCTGATCGTCAGCGATCATCATCGGCATGTCGCCCGCTTTCGCAAGCTGGAGTGGGAATTAGTAGGATCAATTGGTCGATGCGGCGTTCGACTGAGGAGCAGGTTGTTGGGGCGGATGCGCTCGGATCTTGTCTCTTTTCAGATGATGGAGGCCGTTGATTTCAGGATAGGCGCATGAATGCAGAAACCGAATTCGAGCTTCCTCAACTTTATAGGCATCACGTCTTTGCCTGCAACACGCAGCGTCCGCCGAATCATCCGCACGGCAGTTGCGGCGCTTCTGGGGCGCAGGCCCTCTGGGATCGGATGGGCAAGGCGGTCGAAGCGCAAGGCCTCACTGACGTCGGCTTCACGGTGACGGGCTGCCTTGGCTTTTGTAACTCCGGTCCTTTGATGGTCGTCTATCCAGACGGAATCTGGTATCGCGCCACCACGCCTGAGGATGTTGATGAAATCGTAGACTCTCATCTCAAGCAGGGAAAACGTGTCGATCGCCTCGTGATGGTGCTGAGGCGAAGCTAAAGGCGTCGCTTGAGCGCCGCTCGCCCTTTGTATCGAACATCGCTGGCCTATCCGTCCAATAGCTGGCATCTCGGAACGTTCGACAATGATCGGGTGCCCTAACGCTTCCAGTACGTGCCTAACACGGGACTGCTTACTTGTCGGTATGGCTTTGGTTTCAAGAACATGCGCTAAAGGTAAGCCTTGATCGGATTCTACTCATGATGGGGGCCGATGAGCCCTGAGCCCAACTCTCTTGCAAGTGCGGTCGTTCTCACACAGGGGACGACCACCTTGAATTCTCAGCTCAGATAAGCAGGCGGTCGTTTCTGCTAATGCCGGGAAACACGAGCAGGAGCCCTATTGATCGCTAGTGGCTCGATTTGCTTGTTTTCCACCCCTTACCGACACATCCGTGACGCACAGCGACAGCAATGCTGGGAATGGCTCCTGGTCACCGGCGAGACGATGCGTCTTTACACATCATCTCGCTCGCGTTTGCACTGTATTATGACGGAGAGACGCGTCCGGCGACCCGGCGCGTCCGGGAAGTTCACTGAAGCGTGTTTCCAGCCTCAGAACTTGTAGGTGATGCCACCGCTGACGAGCCATGGGTCGATATTGGCGCGGCCGGTGACGGCAATCGCATTGTTCACGGTCGCCGAATAATCCGGCCGCAACCACAACTTCTTCACGTCGAAGTTGAGGCCCCAATGGTGGTCAAGCATATAATCGAAGCCGAATTGGACCGCGGCGCCGAACTGGTTGGCGATGTGCAAATCCGTCACGGCAAGGCCGGCGAGCGACGTATTGGCAGCCGATTGGTTGAAGAATGCGGTGTAGTTGATGCCCGCGCCGATGTAAGGCTTGAGCGGGCCAAAATCGGTGAAGTGATATTGCAGAGTCAGCGTTGGCGGCAACAGCCAAGCCTTGCCGATATCTAGTCCATTCAGCGTACCTGTGCCGCTGATGTGATGGCGGCTCACACCGAGAATAAGTTCGGCGGCAACGTTTCTTGTGAAGAAATAGGTGATATCGAGCTCCGGTACCGCTTGGTCGCTGATCGATATCCCGGAAGCGGGCGAGGATAGCGGCGGCGCTCCGGCGACATTGACGGAGCTGCCTGCGGTATCCGGTAAGACGCCAAGAACGCGCAGGCGGATCATCCACGGATTGAAGGGTTCGATTGGGGGGGCTTTGTAGTAGATAGGGGCCTGCGCCAGGTCGGCGGCTTGAACCGACATGCTGGCCAACGAGCTCGCGAGCGCGAGCAGCGATGTCGTCGTCAGAATTGTTTTTATCCTCATCGAATTCTCCATTCCAAAGTCCGCGCGAAGAGTCGCGCGAGATCTCTGTCACACATGGGAGACGGCGATTGATTTGATGCTGATCAAAATGGCAGCGCACGTAGCGCAATTATGCAGTCACGTTGCATAAGGATCACGCCGCGAAGCTCCGTGGTTCTGTCCGGATCGTTTATTCAGTTCAATGTTCTGTCTGAGCCGAATCTAACCGTGTCTCGGCTCAAAGCTCTGATCAAATCCAGGCTGCAGGAATCTTGTGCGACAAGCGCGATCGAACTGCGGTGGTTTCCCACACCGCAAGCGACGAACATGTCTTACTCAAACCGAGCAATCTGAGCGCCGTTGGTTACGAAGAACCACGCACGTCGGCGTTCTCGCCGAACATGTCGTCGGCCATCCTGACAAAGCCGGTATGGGAGGATCGTTGTCGCATTGGTTGGCGGCGCAGTCGTATGATCGATCGTGTCCTCACATCTGCGGACAGTGCGTGCCCTGTTGTTCGTAGGAGCATCCCTCAAGGTCATCTTGCGTGTCCCAGCCAAGCAACGACAGTACGGCTTTATGATCGAATCCGGCGCATCTTGCGCCATCGACGTCGATCAGCGGACGTCTGATCAGGAGCGGGTCTGCCAGCATCAACGCGATTGCACTCGCTGTGTCGATTGCGTCAGGATTAACGTCGCCTGACTTGACACGAGGCGCGGCTCGGTTGAACCAGGATGCGATCGGCGTCTTGCCGAAGAAGTGTCGCAATTCCTCCGCAGCCCACGGCTCCTTCAATATATTCTTGGCTATCACGTCATGGCCGGCGGCCTTCAACGCCAGCATCTGACGTGCATTGGTGACGCAGCCGGGCTTTTGATAAAAGAGGATTGTCGCCATGGTATGCCTATGTGGGTACGCTGAGCTGAACGATCGGCGGCGGTTCCGCTATGTCGGAGAGCGCATTTGACGCTCGTGCAAACGATCACACATAAGCGGCTTGAGCACCGTGCCGTGTTTGCGCCCCGCCTTGACGCCTTCGTTGGACCACTAACTCATCAACGAGAATTGGCTTTTATGTTTCGCAAACGAAGCGCGGGGCAGGGCCGCGGCTAGTCTCGATCCGAGGCACCCTTGTGAGGCGCTTCTTGCTGCCTTTGAGCTCAGGCGCGTCGTTACGACCAGTTGGATCAATCAGTAGGTTAGCCGCAAAATTGACCTCGCTTCATCGACCGCGAACTCCATCGCCGGCCACGTACCTTAGAGATGCCAACCTCGACCTGCATCTCGCTCTGCCCAGATTGCCGACCACCGGCTTGCAAGAAGAGGAGCAAGTCCCGTTCCAGTTGAGAGCATTGGACCTGCTCAGCCAAGCTGGCGTTTTCCAGCATGATGGGTAGGGCCGGTGTTCGTTTTCTGACAGCCGAGCGGATCCTGTCCGGTGCAAAACACTCTGGGGTTATTCAACGGCTCGTTGGCTTTTTAGAATGCAATCAGAAGCTTAATGAGCGCGGACAGTGTTGGCATGGCGGTTGCTATTAAGCGGCAGCAACACTGAGTGAGGGCTGAGTGCACGCCGACGCGTAAGGCGAGCGATGCGCTCCTTCCCTTGAACCCGTGTGCCCCGTTTCTGAGAGAGAAACAGGCTCGCGTGTAGGAAGCGCGCAACTTTTGGCAAATCGGTTGATGGAGAACAACATGTCTTCACTGAGACAAATCGCGTTCTACGGAAAGGGCGGCATCGGCAAGTCGACCACTTCCCAGAATACGTTGGCGGCACTGGCCGAGATGGGTCAGAAAATCCTGATCGTGGGATGCGATCCTAAGGCGGACTCGACCCGCCTGATCCTGCACGCCAAGGCGCAGGATACGATTTTGAGCCTTGCAGCGAGCGCTGGCAGCGTGGAGGACCTCGAACTCGAAGACGTGATGAAGGTCGGCTACAAGGACATCCGCTGCGTGGAGTCCGGCGGTCCTGAGCCGGGTGTCGGCTGCGCCGGCCGCGGCGTCATCACCTCGATCAATTTCCTGGAGGAAAACGGCGCCTATGAGGACATTGACTATGTGTCCTACGACGTGCTCGGCGACGTCGTTTGTGGTGGCTTTGCGATGCCAATCCGGGAAAACAAGGCGCAGGAGATCTATATCGTCATGTCCGGAGAAATGATGGCAATGTATGCCGCGAACAATATCTCCAAAGGCATCCTGAAATACGCCAATTCTGGCGGCGTGCGACTGGGCGGCCTGATCTGCAACGAGCGGCAGACCGACAAAGAGCTGGAACTGGCGGAGGCGCTGGCCAAGAAGCTGGGCACTCAGCTGATCTACTTTGTGCCGCGCGACAATGTGGTGCAGCATGCCGAGCTGCGCCGCATGACGGTGCTGGAGTATGCGCCCGAGTCGAAGCAGGCCGATCACTATCGCAATCTTGCGACCAAGGTTCACAACAATGGCGGCAAAGGCATCATTCCGACCCCGATCTCCATGGACGAGCTCGAGGACATGCTGATGGAGCATGGCATAATGAAGCCCGTCGACGAATCCATCGTCGGCAAGACCGCTGCCGAGCTCGCGGCCTCTTAAGGTCGCGTGTCGCGGCCTTGTGAGGCGCGCGACGGATGCCGGTCTCCCTCACCCCCCATCCGGGGAGACCGGCATTCTGACGATCACCCGGCCAGCTAGAATGGGACGGGGCCAACGTGACCGCTGACAAGGGATTCATGGTCGAAGCGAACTTCCATCCGTTTAGGGCTGCTTGCGCCGACGCGGGCAACGAGGTGCAAAGAGGAATTGCGACCTACCGAGCGCTCACTGGTGTGCCCCCTGAAGAGGCCGACATTGCGACCGACAGCAATTTCGATTGCCATGTCCTGGCGTCGATTCTGGCGGCCGCCTCGATGGATGGTGGCGCGCTTCCCGAGAGAGCTGGCCTGTCCGGCCACGAGCTGGCGGCCCTGCTGGGCCACCATTTTCCATCGGTCGGGGTCAAGGTTTCGGAGCAGCTTCTGGCTTTCAAGTGCGATGAGAACGACGAAATCGCAATGGTGCGCGATCTCTTGCTCAAGCAACGCTCCACGGAAGGGCGTATCGGGAGTTGGCTGGCCGCAATGATTGCACGCCGCGCCATAGAGCCAAACCACTTGTGGGAAGATCTGGGATTACGCAATCGTGGCGAACTCTCTCGGCTGCTAAGCCGCCACTTCGCGCCGCTCGCCGCGCGCAATAATAACAATATGCGCTGGAAGCGCTTCTTCTACCGCGCGCTGTGCGAGGACGAAGGCCTCGTCATGTGCACGACGCCCGTTTGCACGCAATGTAACGACTTCAATCTCTGCTTCGGCGAAGAAAGCGGCGAGAGCCGGATGGCAGAACGCCGGCGCGACGTTCTGTTGCGGACGGCTCGCCCGGTCATCAGCGTCGATTGGCCCGTTTAAGCTGTTGCAAGGCTCGATCGCCCAAGTCAGCTAGAACCCGCGCGCGCTTTAGCGAGTTCAGCAGGAGCTGGAGGGCGCGGCTAACGCCGTTTCGATGCGCACGCGACCATGGGTCTAAGCGGTGCGGGCCACAAATACTCCGCGACATTCGCGCCCTGCCGGCGTGTCGCAACCGCGTTAACATTCGAGCTCGGCGTTGCGAGAGGCAGGATGAGCCGTCCGCTTCATAAGCCTGTCGCGTTTGCGACAATCTATTTGCGAAGGCAAGCTAGCCGCTGAAGGAAGCGTATTGTTTTCAACGGTTAACAAGGATGGCGGGCTGGCATGGGGGTTGCTGAAGCGCCTGGGGGTCAAAAGCAATGAGGAGCCCTTTCGTGATGGCCGCTACCAAGACCGCCAAGCCGGCTTGGCCCGAGCAGGCGAGCGCCAAGCCGACCGTGCTCAACGACACGACGTTACGCGACGGCGAGCAGGCGCCTGGCGTTGCGTTCACCACAGAGGAAAAGCTGGCGATCGCGCAGGCGTTGGCGCGGGCCGGCGTGACGGAGATCGAGGCGGGAACGCCCGCGATGGGCAACGAGGAGATCATCGCCATCCGCGCAATCGTCGAAGCGGAGCTTCCGCTTACCACCATAGGCTGGTGCCGGATGCGCGAGAGCGACATCGACGCGGCGATCGAAGCGAAGGTGTCCATGGTCAATGTGTCGATCCCGAGTTCCGATGTTCAGATCGCGGCCAAGCTTGGCGGTCGTCGCGACCTGGCGCTGGAACAAGTGAAGCGAGTGGTAGGTTACGCACGTGAGCGGGGACTTGAGGTTGCCGTCGGCGGCGAGGACTCCTCCCGCGCCGACATCGACTTTCTCATCAGACTGATAGCCGCGGCAAAAACGGCGGGAGCGCGTCGCTTTCGTATTGCCGATACGCTCAGTGTGCTCGACCCGGACACAACCTCCGCGTTGGTCGGAAATTTGCGGGCGACTACAGATCTCGAACTCGAGTTTCATGGTCACGACGATCTCGGCCTCGCGACCGCCAACACGCTCTCCGCTATCAAGGCCGGCGCGAGCCACGCCTCGGTAACCGTTATCGGCCTCGGCGAGCGGGCTGGAAATGCACCGCTCGAGGAGGTCGCGGTCGCGCTCAAGCAGCTCTACAGGCACGAGACCGGCATCATCCTGCCGGAGCTCGAGAGCGTCGCCGCGGTGGTTGCAGCCGCAGCCGCACGTGCGATTCCTCTGAACAAAGCCATCGTCGGAAAGCATGTTTTTACGCATGAATCGGGCATTCACGTGGATGGCCTTTTGAAGGATCAACGTACCTACCAGTCGCTTGATCCGGTTCTGCTTGGACGCCGCAACAGTTTTGTGATCGGCAAGCATTCCGGGCTCTCGGCGATCACCGCGTTGCTCAATGAATTACAGCTCGCCGCCAGCGCCGACCAAGCCAGACAGATCCTGACGCAAGTCCGCAAGCATGCCATAGAGCACAAGGTGCCGGTCGAGCGCGAAACAGTAGCGGCGATCTGGCGCGATGTGTGCGGATACTTGTTGCCCCACCCCGCCTGAAGAGGCGTGCCCAGCGAGGTCTGGACAGGCCATTCGAAAACCAAGCGCCGCGAGGACGGTATTGGGCATCGTTAATCGGCGGCCACGACGGCCTGCCTCAGCATGGTCGCGCGAGGTTGGCTGCAGCAGGATCACCAGGCGATGCCGCGTTGTCGCCAACCGTCCACGTGCCAATTCAAAGGGGAGTCTTCGATGAGTAACTCGCACCCAGCAGCCGGTATCCTGGATCGGCTCAACAAAGCCTCGTCCGCGGAAGAGTTTTTTTCACTGCTAGGCGTCGAGTACGACCCCCGAATCGTCAATGTCGCGCGCCTTCACATCCTAAAGCGCATGGGACAATATCTTGCCAAGGAGCAATTCGCTGGTGCCGCAGAGCCGGACATCAGAGCTCGTTGCAAAGCGATGCTGGAGCAGGCCTATGCCGACTTCGCGGCATCGTCGCCAATCGACCAGCGGGTGTTCAAGGTTTTGAAGGATGCCGTCGCAGACCATGACAAGCCGATGGCCTTTGTCCCATTGAGCGAGCTGAAGTGATCTCGCGCTCCCGAGGTTTGTCACCAAGTGTGGCGTGGTGATGATCCCTCGTGCAGCCTTCGTCTTCTTCCGGATCAACTCTCCGCAGCCATGGCTCGCGCGGCGCTGTCGTATTTCCGACCCATGTCCGGAGTGGTCGTGTCCTGGGGATTAGCAGCCCTTCCAAGTGTCCCCTAAGTCATTGCGTTCGCCTGATCTTCCTTGATTTTTGCAACTGGTACGACACTTGCTGTTGTCGGGTCGATCCGGTCATCGATGCAGACAAATGGTAGCCAATGAGATTTGAAGGAAGACCTTTCACGTTACGTCTACTGCCGGCCGAGTTGTGCGGCATCATCTCGTGGCTCACGCTCGCGCAGTGGCATCTCAAATGGCTTTTGACTCGATTGAGACTGCCATCGAGCCCGCGATGGGGGGCAATGGGTAACTCGCCCGTCAGCGCCACACCTGGGAAACGTATGCACATCATCGTCCGAATCAGGCGGGTGCCCATTTGCGCGCAGATCCACAGCCACCTCAGAGCCGATAGCAACATGCGCCAGGAAGAGAGGCAAGCGTCCCCTGCAAGTCAGCGGCGCTGGCGGTCGAGCACTCATCGCATGAAACTGCGGTGGCAAGATCGGCCGGGTCGTCACGGCCGATGCGGAGCGCTAGGCCGAAAGCAGGGTGCAGCTATTGCGCAGCAAGCGGACCGGCGTACTCAGCCATGGAGAGGGTCAATTAGAGCGACCGCAGCGGCCAGGCGGCCCCGCTGGCGCTTGTCGAATAACGCGCGCAAGAAACCTGTCTTGGGGCCATCTCGGAACTTGGCCCGCCCGATACGTTCACCCCGTGCGACGCCTCTCGTTGCGCGGTCGGGCCGCGCCGAGCAAGCGGAACCACCGAGCAGCAAGCCATCTGCTGGTCAAAAGTGATCTCCAGCCAGCCGAAGTAGCAACCAATCCTGTGGCGCGGGCGCGCGCATTTTTGAGGGAAATTTAAAGCATGAGCAATGTCACCAAAACGGCCGCGCCGGCGGCCGGCCGCGCGGCGGCCAAGAAGGAACTGCCGGAGCACTTCAAGGCCTACAAGCATGTCTGGGTTTTCGTCGAGCAGGAGCGTGGCCAGGTGCATCCGGTTTCCTGGGAGCTCATGGGAGCGGGGCGCAGGCTTGCCGACAGGCTGAAGGTGAATCTCGCGGCGGTCGTTATCGGTCCGGAGGGGCAGCCGACGCGCAACGCCGCGCTGGAGTCATTTTGCTATGGCGCCGATCTGGCATACCTCGTGAGCGACAATGTATTGTCGGATTACCGCAACGAATCATACACCAAAGCGCTAACCGAACTCGTCAACACCTACAAGCCTGAGATCCTGTTGTTAGGCGCGACGACACTCGGTCGCGATCTTGCAGGTTCGGTGGCGACCACCTTGTCGACGGGACTCACAGCCGACTGTACTGCGCTCGACGTCGACGCCGACGGTTCGCTTGCGGCGACGCGTCCGACCTTTGGCGGCTCGCTGCTGTGCACGATTTATACCTTGAACTATCGTCCACAGATGGCAACCGTCCGCCCGCGCGTCATGCCGATGCCGGAGCGCGTCGTACGCGATGCCGCTCGTATCATCATCCATCCGCTTGGCCTTGTTGAAGACGATATCGTCACGAAGGTGCTGACGTTCATTCCCGACCGCGATTCCGAAACGTCAAATCTGGCCTATGCCGATGTCGTAGTCGCCGGCGGTTTAGGACTGGGATCGCCCGAGAATTTTCGGCTGGTGCGCGAGCTAGCAACTCTGCTTGGTGCCGAGTATGGCTGCTCGCGTCCTCTGGTGCAGAAGGGATGGGTGACGTCTGACCGGCAGATCGGCCAGACCGGCAAGACTATTCGGCCAAAGCTCTATATTGCGGCCGGCATTTCCGGCGCGATCCAGCACAGGGTCGGCGTGGAGGGGGCGGACCTGATCGTCGCCATCAATACCGACAAAAACGCGCCGATCTTCGACTTCGCCCATGTCGCGATCGTCAGCGATGCCATGCAATTGCTCCCGTCGCTGACGGCCGCATTTCGCGCCCGGCTTTTGCCGGATTCGCGCGCCCGGCTCGCGGTCTAGAGGAGATGCTGTGATGATCGAAGAGAGGTTCGATGCGATCGTGGTCGGAGCCGGTATGGCCGGAAACGCAGCGGCGTTGACCATGGCCAAGCGCGGCATGAAGGTGCTACAGCTGGAGCGAGGCGAATATCCGGGATCGAAGAATGTCCAGGGCGCAATTCTCTATGCTGACATGATGGAAAAGCTGGTCCCCGAGTTTCGCGAGGAGGCGCCGCTCGAGCGCCATCTGGTGGAACAGCGGTTCTGGATGATGGACGATCGCTCCCATGTCGGCATGCACTACCGCTCGGATGACTTCAACGAGGAGCGGCCGAACAGATACACGATCATACGCGCGCAGTTCGACATATGGTTCTCCTCGAAGGTGCGGGAGGCCGGCGCGACCGTGCTGTGCGAGACGACAGTCACCGAGCTCGTACGGGACGACCGTGAGAGGATCGTCGGTGTTCGTACAGATCGCCGCGACGGCGAAATACGCGCCGACGTCGTCGTGCTGGCCGAGGGTGTCAATGGCTTGCTCGGGACGCGCGCGGGCCTGCGGTCGCGGCCGAAACCCGATAATGTGGCACTCGCGGTGAAGGAAATGCACTTTTTGCCTCGCGAGACTATCGAGGCGCGTTTCAATCTCAAGGGCGACGAAGGCGTTGTGATCGAGGCGGCCGGTACCATTTCCCGCGGCATGACCGGAATGGGTTTCATCTATGCCAACAAGGAGTGCATTTCGCTCGGCATCGGCTGTCTCGTCGCTGATTTCCAGCGCACCGCCCAGACGCCCTACGGTATGCTCGATCATTTCAAGCAGCATCCGTCCGTGGCGCCGCTCATCGCAGGTTCCGAAGTCAAGGAATATGCGGCGCATCTCATTCCTGAAGGCGGCTACAAGGCAATCCCGCAGCTCTACGGCGAGGGCTGGGTGGTGGTGGGGGATGCGGCACAGCTCAACAATGCCATTCATCGCGAAGGTTCCAATCTTGCGATGACCTCAGGCCGCATCGCGGCAGAAGCGATCGCCCAGGTAAAATCGCGCCGCGAGCCGATGACCGCGACAAATCTGTCGCTCTACAAGAAGATGCTGGACGAGTCCTTTGTCATCAAAGATCTCAAGAAGTACAAGGACATGCCGATGCTGATGCACACCTATTCGCAAAACTTCTTTCTTACCTATCCGCAGCTTATTTCCAAGGCGCTGCAAAACTTTGTACGTGTCGATGGTACGCCGAAGGTTGAGAAGGAGAAGGCGACCTTGAAATCCTTCGTCAAGGCGCGGTCATGGACAGGTCTGTTCGCCGATGCGTGTCGTTTTACCCGGGCGTGGCGCTGACCGGCGACAGTGTGAAGTCCAGCAATGAAAGATCAAAGCATGAATGTCGAGCCCACGGTGCGCGTCGAAGACAAGCTGTACTACAACCGCTATCTTGTGGACGTCGGTCGCCCTCACGTCACGGTGCGCGCGCACACGACGCCGTCGCCACAGCTACTTGCGCTTTTGAACGCCTGTCCCGCGCGATGCTACGAACTCAACGACAACGGCCAAGTTGAGGTAACCGTCGACGGCTGCATTGAGTGCGGCACCTGCCGTGTGATCGCCGAACCCACCGGTGACATCAAGTGGAGTTATCCGCGCGGCGGTTACGGCGTGCTGTTCAAGTTTGGGTGAAGTGCAACGAAGGGCCGCGGTGTGATTGCCATGAGACGGCGAATTTTGCCGCCTTTGGGGCATGGGGCATTCTGGCTCATCTGCACTGCAGATGAAATTCGAACGAGCCGCGCAGCCGTGGGGGACGCCCCGCAAGGCACAGCTTGAGGATGTTACACTCGCTCTGGACCGGCGAAGGGTTGGTTGTGGCACCATTGAGTGGTGCCACAAACGGCGTCGATCCGACGGCGAAGGAAACTCAGCCCATCGCCTTGGCGGGGGCAGGACCGGCGGCCTCGATCGCAACCGCCACGGATTGCACAATCGCAGCAAAGCGCACGGCAGTCTGGATCACTCCGGAACTGACGCCCTCAGCCCGCAGCGTCTTCTCGTGAGCGTCGACACAGGCACCGCAGCCGTTTATGGCCGAGACCGCCAGCGACCACAGCTCGAAATCGGACTTATCCACGCCGGGATTGCCGATCACGTTCATGCGCAGCCGTGGCGGCATGGTCTTATATTCCGGGTTGGATACGAGATGAACGAATCGGTAGTAGACGTTGTTCATCGCCATCACAGTGGCTGCAGATTTCGCTGCGGCGATCGCCGCAGGCGTCATCACGGCGGCGGCTGCCGCTTCGATCGCGGTAATCAACGCTGCATTGCGAGTGGCAATCGCGCTCGCCAGCAGCAGGCCGTATTGTCGCTGCGGCGGCAGCGTATCATCGGCCAGCAAGGACGCCAGGTTAAGCCTGACGTCCTTGGCGAAATTGGGAATCGTCTCATTCAACTGCTCAATCGACGACATGCCGCCTCACGCAACCTTCAGTGTTTCGCCGCCGACTTCGCGGTTACAAGGACAAAGTTCGTCGGTTTGCAGCGCGTCCAGAACGCGGAGAGTGTCTTTGGGGCTACGCCCGACATTGAGATTGGTCGCATAGATATGTTGAATTGTGTTCTCGGGGTCGACGATAAAGGTGTAGCGATAGGCGACGCCCTCGGGCGAACGCACGCCCAGGCCATCGACTAAGGTCCCTTTTGTGTCGGCAAACTGCCAAATCGGTAGATTGTGCAGGTCTGCATGCGAGCGCCGCCAGGCAAGCTTGCAGAACTCATTGTCAGTCGAACCACCCATTACGACAGCATCGCGATCGGCGAATTCCTTGGATAGCCGGCCGAACTCGGCGATCTCGGTCGGACAGACGAACGTGAAATCCTTGGGATAGAAAAAGATGATCTTCCATTTTTCGGGGAAGCTCGTTTCGGTCAGCGTCTCGAACGCGCTGTGTCCTTCTTCTTCCTGGGCCTGAAAGCCGGGCTTCACGCCTGTGATTTCGAACGGCGGCAACTGACTTCCAATTCCGAGCATGCTGACCTCACAAGTTTGCTTTGCGTTTGTGCCATCATTGGTGAAGCAAGCTATATGCCATCCGTTCTCAAGATCGGACTGTCGCAACGAAGCGAATACCAGCGGCCCGGCCGCGGGCATTTGATCGTAAGGTCCGATGGCTCTCACATCCACCTCCATCATGCCGCGTGGAAACGCGATGCTCGATCGTTTCAGTCGGTGAGCGCCGCGGAAGTCACGAGTGGGGTACCGCAGTTAAAAAGTCGCAGCCAAGTTCCTCGACCAGCGATTGAACCGCTGGTCGAAAACGCCACTTGCCGACCGAGAATGGATACTCGGCGCTCGCGGCAGAGCATCCGGATATCTCAAGGTGTGAAACGGCTGCGAAGCTAAGGTTGTTTTCGTAGGCCGCGCAGGAGCGTAACCGACGATTTCTGAGCCGACCTTGGCGATATTCTCGCAGCCGTCATCAAGCTGTCCGGTATCATAGTCCCCAAATAGCTCCAGCTAGGGCTGAAGGCGCGGCGTCGCGCCGGGCGCGTGGCGACGTCGCGCCACCATTCCTCTACGACTTGACGATCGCAAAGTAGCAGCGAGCCAACATCACCCGAAAAAGCTCTCCAGTCGGCAAGACATTTTCTTGGAACAGCCGTCAGGAGCGGCACACCTTGAGTGATCGCGTCAACAAATTCAGCGCGCAGGCCGCGGCCAACCGCTTCTTGTTTGGCGAATTTGCTGATCACGAGGAGATCGACTTTGTCCCGAAGCGCTTGGGAAACGACAACGGCGGCCTCAGCTAGTCCGTTTGTATCGAGCTTACAGGATGCTGCCCCGCTGCCGAGTAGCTGGGAAATCGAGATCTCTCGCCCTGTCGCAACGTCGACAGCGAGCATAACGTGCGTGCCGTTTGCATTTCTAAAGTGTCGCTGGACGATGCCGCCGACGCGTACGTCATGCCGCGCGAGATCCTGGACGAAATCGGCAAGCAGCTTATCGGCGTCGTCCTCTGGATGGTAGAGAATCGCCGCCACAGCTGTCGGATCGATGTTGTCAAAATTGTCGATCATGGCCGTGATCCGATTCCTGGTCGTTTCGGATGTCGGCGCTCCGCTGTAGAGCATCTCCGAGTGGTGTCGCAGGCGTTATGCGCAACCGCTCGGGGGTTGAGACGGGCAAGGCTCGCGCGACCTCGGCGAATACGTCCATTCCGTTGCTGAGCCCTAGCGCATCAAAGGAGCGGCGTGTGATGCGGGCCAAAAGCGGCACGCCCGAACGGCCGGTTTCGAGCGCTAGAACCAACGTGATCTCCGATTCGTCGAACGGAAGAGAGGCTTTGATGCGTGCCGGAAAGACATTCAAGAAGGAGCTTGCGCGCGGAGCCTCGCGCACGATACTGACATCGGCGGCTGCGATGCGCAGCCTTAGCTGCGCCCCAGGTCTGAGCGGCGGCCCAGGTATTAGCAGACGCGCGCCTCTGAGGCGGACCATGATGAGTCCATAGCGCCCGTCGTAGCCGCCGACCACGGTGTCAACGCAAACTGCCGCTTCGCCACGCGCGGCAAGCGCTGGATCACTCTGAACGACTTGCAGCGGTCCGGCCGCAGTCACCATGCCATCTTTCATCATGACGAGATAATCGGCAAAGCGCTCGATGTCAGCCATGTCATGACTAATATAGATCATCGGCAACGTGAGTTCTTCACGCACGCGCTCGATAAATGGTAAAATCTCCCGCTTGGCGGGACGGTCGAGCACAATGAGCGGGTCGTCCAGCAAAAGTAGCCGCGGTTGGGCCAGTAGCGCACTGCCTAGGGCAAGTCGCTGTCGCTCGGCGCCAGAAAGATGTGACGGAGAACAGTCAAGCAGTGACGCCAAGTCGAGCAACTTAACCACACCATCAAAGTCGATCAGTGTCGCCCTCGATTTCGATGCGTTGTACAGAAGGGTGCGCTTGACAGACAAATGAGAAAAAAGAATGGGTCGCTGAAATACATATGCGACAGGACGCAGATGAGGCGGCCGAAACGTCGTCTCGTTCTGCCAAATTTCACCGTCGACGCCACAAAATCCACTGGGTAGATGCTGGATGCCGGCGATGCAACGCGCGAGCGTGGTCTTGCCGCACCCCGGAGGACCAAAAATTGCCGTGACACCTTTCGCCGGTACGATGAATTGCGCATCCAGCGGGATGCTTGCGGGAGCACCATTGAAGGCGACTTCGATATAGCCCGGTCTTGCTTCTCTCACCTGCCCGCGCCTATGCTGTATCTCGCCATCAAGTCACGAGGAGAATGGCCGCAAAGGCGATGATCACCATGCCGCCGACAATCCATTCTGCTTGGCTCTAGCGCGGCGTCTCCGCCCCGAGGAGGCCAAAAGGCGCGGGCGGCATTGCAGATCGACGGTGTTACGACAGCCTGCATCTTGAGCGTCTCCGTGCCATTGAGGATCGTGGCAATCGAACGCTGCCGGGCGCGCATACCAATCACACACGCAAGGCGGGAATCCAATGTTGCGGAATCCTCAGCCAGCTTGGCTGGACGCCGGTTATCCGCTGGCTGAACTGGCAAGGCTTGCGTCGTTTGGCTGTAGATGTGTCGGCTGTCGCCAGAGCTTGATGCCGCCTCGGGGCGGGCAATCGGCTTGAAAGGCGCCACAGCTTTGGTGACCAATGTGAAGAGTGCGCTGGTGCCCACATTCATGGCTTCCGCAACGTCAGGCGCAAGCAGCATCAAAGCCAGATCGAATAGGATCAACCGGATAAACCTCATTGGGACCCCGAAGATGGACCGCCACGACTGCTTTCGTCGCGGCAGATCCTTGCTCCTCACCCAGCAATCTGCGTGCCGGTTCGAAAGAATGGCGCACGGCCCGCGTGGCTCAGGTGAAACTCCTATATGTCCCACCCAGCGTCTGGAATGGCCGCATCGTGTCGTTGGGTTCCAGACGTGCGCGTCGCCAACCAGCCACGCAGGACGGACGAGATAGATACTGAGGATGATGCCGTTGGCTCTTGCGTCGGGAACGGTGTTGGAGGCGTCGCTACAATTTGTCGTCCGTCTGATCTGCGCCAACAAAAGGGGCGCTCATCGACCGCATTTGATCATTTGGCTAGAAGTTTAGTGATCTCTTGGACACGACATTTCGAAAATCCGCCTTACCCTGAGCTCATGGGCATCACGATCTAGCCCTCGTCCACCCCTAGCGCGATCGCCCTTGCAACTCTGAGGGCGACGCCTCACGCGCGAACTCACGAATGATCTCCTGATGTCATCACGCAGGTGGTTCCGCCTGCGAACAATCGCTTGCGTTCGCTGCCCGGACCGCTCTCGCGTCCTGATGCGGGCGCATAGGAGAAGCCAAGAAGCCATTACTATCGCCCCGCCGATCCTGTGTGCAGAGCAAACTGCAAGAACATACACATCAGTTGGCATAGATTCTGCTCACCAAAGCGGCGCGGAAGTAATGCGACAATGTCGGCGCTGCAGCGTTCGTATGATTACGTGCTGTGTGGGGATTGTCGGAGGCACTTGCGGCTGCCGGCGAGTCGCCCGGCCAAATGTTCGTCGGAGCACCGTGCGATTCAGCCCCGAGGCTGTGCGCAAGTGTCATGTCGCTTAAAGTGCAAGAATGCCAGCTGCACCGGGGAACTGCATATCAATCGCGAGTGACCTCGGTCGGTGCCGGCGCGCTAAGAGAAGAGGTGAAAACGTTTTGCTTAATTCTTGCGATGTTGGCTCAGCAGGAGTGCGCTGCCGCGCAGGCGCAGGCGCACACGGCGGAGGATGTCGTAAATGCGCCCCTCGCGCGGTCGGATTACGAGCGAGCACTGACGACCGCAGACCGATATGGCCGGCTTACCGTCAATGTCCCCGACGTGCCGTTTTGGCTCGGCGAGCGCGAGGCGTTCGTCTATCGGCGCACGCCCCATGGCAAGCACCAGTTTATCCTGGTTGATGCCGACAAAGGCGCAAAGGGGCTGGCTTTTGATCAAGCCGGCCTCGCGGCTGCGCTGAACAGAGCGAGCCACAAGAACTATCAGCCCGAGAATCTTCCCTTCGACCATTTCGAGCTGAGCGACAAGGGTAGCAGAATGAGCAACCTCGAAGGTACGCATTGGAGATGCGAGCTTGCAAGCTATGCCTGCGCCGGAACTTCAATGCACTCGGGC
The DNA here is from genome assembly GCF_056837965.1 of Bradyrhizobium ferriligni. Taxonomy (NCBI): domain Bacteria; kingdom Pseudomonadati; phylum Pseudomonadota; class Alphaproteobacteria; order Hyphomicrobiales; family Nitrobacteraceae; genus Bradyrhizobium; species Bradyrhizobium ferriligni. Next base: position 63,793 of record NZ_JBXEJO010000026.1, on the reverse strand, counting down.
GCCAAACAGCAAAGTCCCTACGACGACACGCCACCGGCAGAGAACGATCCAAACAAGACAAGCGCATCACCTGATGGCACATGGCTGGCCTACATTCGAAACTACAATCTCTTCGTGCGCAGCCAAGACGGTTTGCAGGACATCCAGTTGACCTGCGACGAAGCTGAGAGTGACTATTATGCTCTCTCGACAGCAAGATGGTCTCCAGCCTCAACTCACCTGGCCGTCTACAGGATCCGTCCAGCCCACCAACGGGAAGTCCATTACCTCGAAACGTCGCCGGCGCGCCAGCGTCAACCCAGACATTTGACCATGGCGTATCCAAAACCGGGTGATGCCTTGGCATTGCTCCAACGCCTGAGCCAGCCGATCATCACAGCGAGTTCTCGCCTAGCAGTCGCTACTATGTCGACCTGTGGTCACGCATCGGCGTTCCGCCCCGCATGATTCTGTACCGTGCCAGTGATAATGCCGTACTGATGCAGGTTGAGAGCGCGGAGATGTCCGAGCTCATTGCCGCTGGCTGGCAGCCGCCGCTCAGCTTCCACGCCAAGGGACGCGACGGCGAGACGGACATATGGGGCGTCATTCACTTGCCGACCAATTTCGATCAGCGCAAGAGATCTCCAGTGGTGGAGCACATCTATGCGGGCCCCACCGGTTCCTTCGTTCCCAAGTCCTTCTCAGCTTCAATCGAGCCGCTCACGCAACTCGGCTTTATCGTTGTTCAGATTGATGGAATGGGTACCAACCATCGCTCGCGCGCGTTCACGACATTGCCTGGAAAAATTTGAAGGACGCCGACTTTGCGGACCGGATCCTATGGCACAAGGCGGCGAGTGCGAAGTATTCCTGGTATAATATATCCAACGTCGGCATTTTTGGCACTTCCGCCGGTGGGCAAAACGCGGTGAGCGCGTTACTTTTCCATCCCGATTTCTATAAGGTCGCGGTCGCGAACAGTGGCTGCTACGATAACCGGCTGGACAAAAAGTGGTGGAACGAACAGTGGATGGGGTGGCCGGTCGGCATCGAATATTCGCGATCCTCCGCCATCGACAATGCCGCCAAACTGCAAGGTAGATTGCTTCTCATAGTCGGCGAAATGGACCGCAACGTCGATCCTTCCGCCACGTTCCAGCTTTCCGATCGGCTTATCAGGGCGGGAAATTACTTCGACATGCTGTATGTGCCAGGAGCAGATCACGGAACACCCGGCTGTTATGCACAGCTCAAGCTCCTGGAGTTCTTGGTCCGGAACATTATCGAGCAACCACCAGCCAAACTGGAACACGGGCTCAATGGAACTGCCGAAGAGCAGATCAGGCCATGATGGTTGACGATCCATCGGGATCCAGGCCCCGGTGCGTGGCGCTCCACGATCGCGTTCTCGAAATTGAGAAATGCTCGTTGCCATCTACGACGAGGTCTCTCGTACATGCTGTCATGCGTACCTCCATCCTGTTCGGCGCACGCAGCTGCTGATGCCGACAACGGCCTCATCAGTTGGCGCCAAATCAGGGCGCGAACGCTGCGCGCGCGGCGGTCGGCTGCGAAGCCCGCGACGTCGCGCCCCGTCGTCGCTCCAAATGAGAGTCGAGAAGCGGGAGCGTGCCCGCACCATCTTCCCTTGGCAAGTTGGACGAGCCTGGCTCTGTAAGGCGATAGCCTATTTGTCTATAGAGGGCTTTGGCGTTGTGTCCGTGCGCGCGGGTAATATCGGATAATCGATCTTAGGCAGCTGCCCGGTAAGTGAATTTAGAAACGCGACGATGTCGTCTTTTTCTCCATCGTTGAGCGTCGCGCCGAGTTGTATCTCACTCATCACCCCAACAGCTTGCTTGAGGCTCCAAACTTGGCCCGAATGGAAGTAGGGAGGACGCAATGCGACATTGCGCAACGGCGCGGAGCGGAAAACATACTCGTCGCTGGGTAACTTTGTGACGGCGAAACGGCCCTTGTCGTCCCTCGGCAGCAGGCTTGCGGTTGGCCGTTCGGTCACGCCGAACGGGAAGTAGTCCTGGCCGCCGACGTTGATACCATTGTGGCAAGATGAGCATCCCTTTTCTATGAACAGCTTTAATCCTGCTTTCTGCTGAGCACTGAGAGCATACGCATCGCCCTCGAGGTATTGATCGAAGGGAGCGGCGGGCGTGATCAAGGTAGCCTCGAAAGCCTCGATGGCCTTGGCGAAATTGTCAAAGGTAATGGGCGTCGCGTCGTTAGGAAACGCCTTGCTGAACATGACGATATAATCGGTCATTGAATTCAACGTATTGAGAAGGCGAGCGGGCGTCGCATTCATTTCCGCACTGGCCTGGATGGGGCCTGCGGCCTGCGCCTTGAGGTCAGCCGCGCGCCCGTCCCAGAACTGTGCCACATTGAAGACTGCGTTATAGACCGTTGGCGCTCGACGTGAACCTAGCTGCCAGCGATGACCAACCGACCTCGGGCCAGCATCTGCTCCGCCGGTCCCAAGGTTGTGACATGTATTGCAGCTAATGACCCCGCTCGCCGATAGCCTCGGATCGAAGAATAGGATCCTGCCGAGTGTAACCTTTTCGTGGGTAATAGGGTTGTCCTTGACCGCAGGCACGATAAAGGGGATCGGCTTGAAAATCTGTCTCGCCGCACTCATCAAATCATCATCGGCGCCTGCTGTTGACGAAGCCAGGATCCCAGAGGCCAGAACACATAACTTGGCTGCGATGTAAAGCGTTCGTGCCGCTGATTTCCTCATCTTGGCTTGCCCTTGTCGTAGTTCGTGAAGCCGCGAACAGAGTGCGATGTTGCAGCTAGCCTGCCTATCATCGAAATGACTCCCAGCGATCAAAGACGAGCGACATCTATTGGGGTGTACTCATCCAAGTCTGATCCGCTGTCGCTGCGTAGTAGCAACCGCCGTGCCAATGGAGTTCAGGGGTGGTCCGTTGATTTGGTCTTGAACAATTGCAGGAATGGCAGCAGTCGGCTCGAACCTTTGGAATCAACTGACCGTCCCACACGCGACGATCGCCACCTTGACGAAGTGTATTCCGGCCTGCGATCTGAACCTTTGGGCGAAACCATAAGGCTGTCGGTTTCGCGATTTTGGGGTGCAGGCTTGCAATTAGGTAGGACGCCGAACAAAAACGAGGATCCACGCAATTCGTCGCAGCATTGACGCGACGGAATCATGTGGCCTTGCGAAGCCTTCAACTATGCGTTGCGCTCCAGCGTAGCCGAGCAATTATCAGCCGGCGCTGGGTGACGTTTCGTATGCGCTGCGCCCGGTGAAGCGTGCAATTGTCGAGAACTCTCCTTGCGAGCTCCCGTCAAGATATGGATATGCCTATCTTGGATCATATTGGCACCTGTTCGACGATCAAAGTGCTTGAATCGACCGTAGCGTCAGGTTGTAGGCAGTGCCGAGCAGGATCGGTCGCCTTCGTAGAAATGTCATGTTAGGAGCTGACGTCGCGAATGTCGCAAGGCTAGACACAACGCCTAAAGTGGGCTGCGCCCGCTGTAAATGTGGCTAGCCTGCGTTGCACGTTGATCTTGGCAACAAGACCTGACGCGCGATGCAGATGATTCGGAAGTACCGCAAATGACGTCGGCCGCTCCTGGCGATGCGGCGACCTGCTTTCCTAAACAAACGATACTTGCGAGGCAAAGAACAATAGTGAAGGTTATGCAAGTTAAGAGAGTTCAGTTGAGCCAAAAGCGACGAACCGGTTGGGCTTACCGTGCGCCTCGCCATGTCACAGCCCTTGTTGCGATCGCAGCCACGTGGTTCACGGGATACGCTAGCGCGCGAGAACGAAGATTGGAAGAGATCTTGACGTCTTGCAGACCAGACGTGATGCGATTCTGTGACCGTTTTACAGGGCGTGGCGATATGGACGCGGCAATGTTTTGTCTTAGGGACAATTTCAAAGGCTTGCGCGTCGAATGTCGCCGCGTGATGCCAACCGCGGCGGAGAGAAACGGTGGGTCGAAAAGACGAGGCGTCAACAACGTTCCGATCCTGCATCGAGAGTGAGGCACCGGAGCGGCAGGACTCTTAAGCACCAGAATGCTCGCATTAGCCTCCGATCGAGGTCCGGAAGGAACCGGTTGGTGCCGTTGCGGCGTTCTCAACGAGCGTTTCAGTGGATTCGCTTGGGACTGCTTTTGGTTGAGTTGGTCGAAGGGCTCAAGACCAGAGGAAACGCGGTCGTCAAGAGTCGTTCAAAGGCGGCAAGCTGTTCAAGCAGACGCTTCTCAACGGCAGCACTCTCCTCGCGAGGCAGTTCCGTCTTAAGCAATCGACGACAGCGCCAGATCTCGTTTCTCACCCATCTGATCTCACTTAATCTATCATCAATCGAAGTCATCACAAATGCAGGTTCACTTGGGCATTGGGAGTGCAACGCGTACGTTTCAGCACTGCGTAGTCCCTCCGTCCGCATTCATGCCGATGGAGTTCGTCGCCATTGCTCGGCGGATGTGGCGAGCGGTTCGATGTATTCAAGACCGCTATCAACCGATATCACCTTACGCCGGGCGTGCGACCGGAATTTGCTGCGGATTTCTGCGGGTTTTCGACGCTACGATCATCTGGGTTGAGGAATTCCTCCGCTTCACAGGGTCGATCGGCGCGCAGTCACGTGCAAACGCAGGGCAGTAGCTCGCGACTGGAAAACGGAGCGATGTTGTCCCCCACGGCGTGTGCGGTGTCAAACGCTGCGGCTTCATTGCGCTCGCCGCTTCCCTGACGATGGGCGTGTTGCTAGCCGTCGGACCATCACATTTGTGCCAATGGGCATGTCCATGAGTAAGGTGCGCGCGCTCACCAACATCCTGGAAAGGCATGGCGGCAGTGTTTTCTTCTATAGATAAAAACGAGCGTTACCGCGATATCCCGGGCGCGACCCGATCGAACGAGCGCAGGAGCGAGCGTGGGACCTCACTGGGTAAATGTCACTCGAAACCGTGTCGAACTGAATGGGCGCCCCATTGGTAGTCGCTGCGATAGTCGGCTGTGCAACGCCACGCCTCGATACCCATTTAATGGCTTGAACCCCACGCTGCGTCAGGTTGTAGTCTCGCTAAGACAAAGGCAGGCTGGGCGGGCGTCGAATGGTTCAACATGATCGGAAAGGGATGGCTTCCTAATTGCCGACATTGTCGCTTGCGGGCCATGGGCAAGACCTTGGGTCCATCGGCGGGGGTGCTGCTGTGCTGGCCGTTGTCAATCGCGCTGCAACAACCGGAGTCGTGATATATCATGGGGTGATGGAGTGATGCGCGCAGCAGGATGTCGCTGACGACTGCTTCAATCGCGTTTCTCGCTGAGCGGGGAGGGCCCACCGAGTGAACAGGCCAGCTCTCGCACGAGGTGCTTCAACTGCGTAGGCGGTTAACATTCAGCCATAAGCGGTGACTAGTCGCATTGAGCTTGTGGCTGGACAAGGCGCCGCGGTAAAAGCTCGGAAGATCCCATGTCTACTCAAGCCAATCTGACGACGGCGCTAAGCGAGATCGATTGTGCTCGCGACATCGTTGAATTCTCAACTGTGGTTGTTGCGCGCGACAAGCAGCTTCGCAAGACTGATCATCCGGTCTTTCTGCAAAAGGCTGCGCTTGAGTTTCAATCTAGATTCCTGCCGAATTTCGAGGAAAGCATCCGTGCCGGGAGATCGTGGGGGTATGCCACGACATGCAATGCGGTGAGCCGAAAGGCCGGAGGTCAGGTCGGCCGGGACGTTTGCGAAGGAATAGCTTCTCGCGTGTCGCTGCTTGACCATGCGCTGATCGGAAAAATCGGGATAAGAGCCCTTTCCATATTTGCCGCATCATTCGGTCGACATTCCAACAGAGTAGAATGTCGCAAAGGGGCGATCAGAATAGCTAAGTTTTGTCGCGAGGAAAGCAGGCCGCTTCAAGAGTTGAACAATCTGAGCCTGGCGGCGCTGATAAACGGCTTCAGCAAATGGCCGGAAGAAGCAGACTTTCGCCAGGCGGCGGTTGCAATTGCGGGCGATGTCATTCGGCGCGCAGGCCGCCATCATCGGCTCTCCGACTTTACACAGCAAGGATTGGTGAGTTTGGTCAACGGGTTCAGCAAGTGGCCGGATGAGGCGGCTTCGCGCCAGGCAGCAGCCACGCTTGCACTCGAAATTCTGCATCGTTCCGGCAGGCTCTGCGAGTTTCCTCAGCAGGGGTTGGCCATCCTGGTGAACGGTTTCAGCAAGTGGCCGGAAGAGCTGGCGTGTGGTCAAGTCACGATTGCGATCGCAGGCGAAGTTCTTCGTCGGGGCGCCCGGTTTCATGAGTTTAGCGAGCAGGATCTGGCAAATTTGGTGAATGGCTTTAGCAAATGGCCGGATGAGGCAGTCTCTCGTCAAGCCACAATCGCGATCGCAAGTGAGCTTCTGCACCGTGCTAGCCAGCTTCCTCACTATAGCCAACAAGGACTGGCAAACTTGGTGAACGGGTTTTGCAAATGGCCTGAAGATGCGACCTGTCGTAAGGCTGCAATTGCGATCGCTGGTGAGGTACTTTGGCGTGCTGCCCAGCTCCCCGATCTCACCCAACAGGGCTTGGCGAACCTGGTGAATGGCTTTAGCAAGTGGCCGGAAGAGCCGGCGTTTCGCCGAGCAGCGGTCGCACTCGCTCGTGAGGTTCTGCGGCGTGCCACTCAGCTCTACGATTTTTCACAGCAGGGACTCGCGAACTTAGTGAACGGCTTCAGCAATTGGCCGGAGGAGGTGCCGTGTGGTCAAGTGACCGTTGTGCTCGCGGACGAGGTCCTTCGCCGTGCCGGCCGCAGGACGGGACTCTCAGACTTCACTGCCCAGGATCTCAGGGGCCTGGTGATCGGTTTCAACAGATGGCCGCAGGAGAGCGCCGCTCGCCAAGCCACGATCGCGATCGTCAATGAGGTCCTAGGCCGCGGTGTCCGGTTCTTTGACTTTACCAAACCGGAATCGGAGAGTCTGATGAATGGCTTCAATAGATGGCCGCAAGGCGAAGCAGGGCATGAGGCGATAGCGAAGATCATCGGGGAACTGCAACTCATACAAAGTGGAGCCACTCAGCTCCGATCAGGAGAGAAGTGGTCCCACCAAACATGGCAATCGGCCAAAGAAATCTCTTCCTAGCGGTGTTCATGCGTATGATGCGGCGAGGTCACAATACGAAAATCCCACGCAGCGACCCTCTTAGGATGCGGTCTGAGGCGTGCACAGGCACAGAATTGAGTAAACAATCGGAAGGACGTAGTTATTGATCCAGGCTGAGAAGGATGTCGTCGAGCAGATGCTCTCATCATTGGCGATCAGCTTGTTGCAGAATCGTGTTGCTCCCTCCTACGAACAGGTGATGCATCATTTCGGATTAGCCTGCGAGAGAGCGGGGCTGATCGCGACGGAAGAGGTGGCAGTTCGGATATTGAAGCGCGTTTCAAGCGAAATCAACGAGGCGCAGTCGGTGCTCGAGTTTATCGGTCGCGGGGCGGATCTACTGCATTGATCTCGAAGTTAAGAAATTTCCATCGAAGCAGTGTCAGATGCAGCTGGGCGCGCGTTGTTCGACTGAGAAAGCGCCCCCGCAAGGGCCGAGTCGTCCGCTTTTGCTGGCCGAAACCTGCGGCAGTTTGAACCGATCTGGCAGGATTGATCCTTGGCGCCGATGTCAGAATAGATGGGAACTCGCTATCCAGGAGGATATCAGCCAGCCTTTGCCGATTGCGCCGGGGCGTACCGCCTCGCGGTGAAGCGGGAGCGGTGCTACATAGGATTGCGGGCTTTCAAGCTAGGGTCCCAACGTGGCCATCTGAATGAGCAGGGGGCGGTTTGTTGCTTCGGGAGTAAAGAGCCGCAACTCGCCGGCTATCAGCGCCGCGCCGCGGTAAACAGCGAGCATTTTGCCAAGCTAAAAACTCGGTTGATCCTCGTCTGCTTTTTCGTCGGTCCGCTATCTACACCTAAGCTTCGAGAGAGGCTGATAGCCAGCCGTCCGCCCATTGTTCGTCGCTCCGAACCCGTCAGCTTATCGACAGCTACGTCTCGTAGCATAAACGTCTTTACTGGCTGGCTGGTCCGGCTTGATGTGCTCAGATCTGGCAAGAGAATTGGATGGTATCCATCAAGCGATCTAGCACCGAGGCTTTGGCTGTGCTGCGGTGAGCTGCAATTGCTCGCCTGCAGGCCGGCAGGTGTTCGCGCCAGCCGTGGGCGGTGATTGCGCGGTATGACCGCCAGCTTTGTCATCAGCCGATCAGCGCGCCAACCCTGGTGAGGTCTGACGGCTTAAAGGTGCGGCTGCGGACGCGCTTGGTTTGGATACGGAGAGACGGCGATGAATACAGAGCAGCTTGGATCAGGCACTCCTTCCGGAACTTCCGATTCGGAAGCCTCCGAGCCGGCATCTCCGGCTGCAACGCAGTGGGGCGAAGCCCTGACGGATGCGCTGGCGTCCGCGGGCGAGGCGTCCAGCTCGCAGCTCGAAATCTTGACCAACTGGGCTGCCGAAGACGGGCAGGGGCAACACGAGGACCGTCGAGAAGCGGTAAGTCGTGCGAGGGCTTGGCAGGACACAGGCGATGTCAATGAGGCCCTAGATCTGTCGTCCCTGTCCCTGACCGGCTTGCCTGTGCCGACCCTGGCCGGGCTGCGTCGCCTGAATGTCGACGACAATCAGCTGAACAGCCTTCCTGGGGACCTTCCGGCCAGTCTCCAGCGCCTCTATGCCAGTAATAACCGGCTGACCGGCCTGCCCGAGCTTCCAAATGGCCTGCGGCGGCTCTATGTCGTCAGTAACGGGCTCACCAACCTGCCCGCACAGCTACCGACCGGCTTGCGGCGCCTGAGGGTCGATAGCAATCAGCTAACCAGTCTGCCTGATCGCCTTCCGGCGACGCTTGAGGAGCTGGACGCCAGCGGCAACCGCTTGACCAATCTGCCCGACCTTCCAGCCCGGCTCCAGCGCTTGAACGTCGACTACAATCAGCTGACGGCCTTGCCCGAGCCTCTTCCGGGCGGGCTCGAATGGCTCAGCGCTAGCCATAACGAACTAACCAGTCTGCCCGAAACGGTACCCGACCTGCTATGGCTCGACGCCAGCAACAACCAGCTGACCAGCGTACCCGAGACCCTGCTGACACATCTAGGTCGTGATTCTAGCGTTAATCTGGAGAATAATCCGCTCCCCGATTTGGCGCAGGCCGGCCTGGCGGCAGCGATACAAGCAGCAGACTATGCAGGCCCGCAGGTCTTCTTCTCGACCGCCGAAGGCGCGCCGGAAGTCCAGCCGCGGTCCCTGCAAGAGGTTGTGGCGGACTGGCTCGAGGCCGAGCCCTCGATAACGGCCACCTGGCAGGGCTTCGCCCAAGAACCGGGTGCGCGGGACTACGCACGCTTCCTCGACAGGCTCCGGGGTACCGTGAACTATGGCAACGACGGGTTCCGGCAGGCGGTCGTCGAGGATCTGCGGCAGGCAGCCGTCAGGCCGCGTTTGCGTGACCAGTTTTTCCAGCTGGCCTCGGGAGCGAGCGAGCGCTGCGAAGATCGGCTTACCTTGACCTGGAACGGCATGCAGAGCGCACGGCTGACCGCTGACGTTGAAGACGGCGTCTATGACGGGCGGTTGGCCGAGCTGCTCCAGCAGGGCCGTGTCCTGTTTCGGCTGGAGGCGCTGGACGGGATCGCACGCGAGACGGTCAACTCGCTTCGTCGTGCCGATCCTGACGCCTACGTCGACGAGATCGAGGTCTACCTTGCCTACCAGACCCAGCTGCGCGACCCGCTGCAGCTGTTGCACATCGCTCCGGACATGCGCTTCTTGAATGTCTCTAACGTAACCGAGGACGATATTGCCAGGGCCGAGGCGTCGGTGCGCAATCAGGAGGCAGCGGAATTTCCGGACTATCTAGCAACGCGCTGGCACCCATGGGAGAGCGTGTTGAGGCGCATCGCACCCGAAGACTATGCTGCAATGGAGAGGCGGCTCGTCGACGCGATGGGCGATGAATTCCAAACCCGCTTGGATCGGCGGCTGGCCGAGAATGCTCTGACGGGCGATGCCGATGCAGAGCGAGTGCTTGGCGCCCAGATTCGCAAAGAGATCGCCCTCGAGATCAAAGGCCCTGTTATGCACCAGGTCCTCGAAAGATTCGGCCTTGAGCTATGAAGCGCCTCGAGCGGGAGCCGTCGATCCGTCCAGCCGCGCGCAATCTCAGCGGCAATCGTCCTAACGAGGACGAGCGAGTGTGGAAGAGCCATTGGGCAAATGAGTTCCCTTAAGTCTTGGTCACTTTGTGAGTGAAAAAACTACTCTCGATTGCCCGAGCAGCTGAGCATTCTATATCGCACACGACTCATTCAACTTTGATGGCGGAACGGATAGTGAGCCGGTCCTTTAGTCGCCCTTGTGCCACGTAGGCTCTCGATATTCGTTGCGCGAGATCGATAGGGCCCTCGCTGTATCACGCTCGCCTCCAAATCACGAAACATGGTGTAGTTTTGTCGGATCCACTGATGCAGTTCGGTGGTCCAGTCCTTTTCGTTGCGCAGATAGCCGGTGAAGGAGAAACTCAGTCGATCGACATATCTCTTTAGAAACAACGGCAGCGCAGAAATCCGGAGCACTCGCTCACAATCCATCGCTTCAGGTAGTCCTCCGCGCAGCACGAATTCATTGTGGACGGTGACCAGCGCCGCCGGTGGAATCTGTCGCCGCAGCATTTCATAACCACGGAAGGAATGGCGATCAGCGCCCGCGACGAATAGGATGACAGGCGCGACATAGCAGCGTGCGGTTTCCTTCATGAAGCCGATCTCCTCGCACATCTTGAAGAACTCGTCGAAAGCATGGAAGCCGAGGTCGATCACCTTGGCTACCCGATCGTGGATGATCAGCGGGTCCATCAGTTGCATCTTACCGTAAGTGTCAATTACATCTGCGGTCTCCGTGATGTTGGGAAGATAATCGAGCAATGAGGGTTCCTTCAGATTTACATCGAAGGAGAGCGCCGTGCCATTTTTCAGCAGCAAGTACTCGCTCACGAGGCGAGCGACGAGAGTTTTGCCGACCTGCGGGCTAGGGGAGCAGATGATGTAGATGGGGGTCGCTAACATAGCCAGCAGATCAATCTCGCTTCGTCCCTGGGCTCAACCTGTCGCTCGCCGATAATGCGACTACTTCTCGCCGCTCCGAGTCGCTGACTTGGCGCCGGCTAATTCCGTCAAGCTGATGCGATCAAACTCGCTCCAGACATTTGCCAGCCAGTGCCGTACATAGCCGCGCAGAACAAAGGAATTATTCGCCGGTTCATCGTTCCGCCCCTTGTTTGCGACGAAATCCACGAATGGGACAGAAGCGACCTCGACCTGCTCATAGGCCATCTCGTTGAGCTTCGGGATGGTCAACTCGGTCGCATGCTTGATGCGGTGAAAATATGAACTATAGGTCGACTGGTCCCACTGGAAGAATTGAGTGTCGTTGATGAAGTTCTTGACCAGATAATACTTTGCGCCGGCCATGAAGGTCGCGGTCTCGGCGATTTCGTCCAGCGAAGCGATGGACGATCCCAGAATATGGAATACGGCAAAAGTTATCTGGCCAGACCGCGCCGAATCCAAAAAGCCGATGTCGCGCAAGGAGGCCAGTGCTGTGGATAGTAAGCCCGCGCGAGCATCGATGACGGTGACGGATAGTCCTGAGTTCAGGGTATCGAAAATCTTCATCTGGTCCGCCGTCGTCGTCATATCGACGATCTCGGTGATCGCGGGATAGAAGCGCTTCAGCGTTCCCCGCGGCGACTCCGTGTCGAATGCACGTGTTTGCACGTTATTGACGTTGAAGTAGTCCAAAAGCGTTCGTGACACGGTCGTCTTGCCGACGCCTCCTTTGTCTGCGCCCACCACAATTACAACCGGCTTCACCATGGAATTCTCCTGAGACACTCGCTGTTGCCGAGCGCGAAGTGCGCAATCGGCGAGTCTCTGCTTTGGGTGCGAACATGGCGGAAAGAAGGGGCAATAGTATCTTCGATACAGGAGCGGCACAATCAATGAGGTTTTCCACGTCGCGTCATCAAAGCTCTTTGATTGTAACGACGACGGAAGTCGGTAGCAGGTAGCTAATCACTCGTAATTGCAGTTCACGTCAGGTTTATGCGGTGATGAAGGACAAATTCGTCGAGCAGTCGGCCGTACGCGGTGATGATCATTCGCGATCACTATCATTCATATTTTCTGCTGATCTTTGATCAGCGTGAAATAACTCGAATCTCACGTAGCGTCAGGAAAGTTGGGCTTGGTACGAGCATGACCGAGGTGGTGCCGCGCCGGTGCTCAAGGCGCGTTTCGCGCGTTGGGTCACGGCCGTGGCGACCCAGTCGATCGTCAACGTCTAGCTCGACAATCACGACGGCCGCCTTGTCCAGCAGGCGAAGTGGCGAGCGAGCACAACAAGAAAAGTATCGAGCATCGGCCTGCTTAAAGCCTTGCTGCACATTCGAATGTCAGAGTGCCAAGTGAGAGCTCGGCCCGGAACCTCGACTCTGTTGACTTGTTCGACGGCGGGAATCGGTGTCCGAGGGCCTTCTGCAGTTGCTTGATCGGCGAGCCTAATGACCATCTCAATTAGGGATCCTCACTTTGCGCACGGGCGTCACCGACTACCCGGCGTGCCTGCGTCTAGCGAGATGGAGGTTGGTCGCTTGGAGAGTAACCCGTTCGCCCCGCGACACGTCGAAAGTGATAATTCGCTTGTGCATACAATCGATCGAGATGGGCCCGCCACAATGCGGCCGATCAGGTGGCCATCCCAGGCAGCCTTTTATTGTGGTCTGCCAATGCCACGATGGGCCGCTGCTGATCATCGCCACAGGTATTCAGGATCGGGCCGCGTGACACCACAGAACATAACGTCAGTTCGCCACGGTAACGCGCAAGGCAGCTAAAAGGAGATATTCGCTAGCGAATGGGGTAACGAGCGGAACAAGAACCATCGACTTCATAGCTCCTGCTTCTCTGCCTCGGAGTCCGCCGACAGGAGCAAACTCAAGCTCTGCGAAGACCCCAGGGCCAAGAATCGCCGCTCGGGCCAGCAGTCAGAGATTAGCAACGATCGGCAAGCGGTTAATGTGTGATTACGCCGCTAGCGCGAGAATTTGAGCGCAATTGTTCTGCTCGGCCGCAACCAACTGTCGGTTCTCTACGGGAGGAAATGGAGAGCGAGCCTCGTGCCTGCGGCGGCTGGGGTTGCCTGAGAGTTAATTGGGTTTCCTCGGTAAAGCGGGTGATGGTGTGGTGCCTAGTTACTCGGCGTGTGACGGGGCTTCGTGGCCGATGGGACAGGTGCCGACTCGGCCGCGACCGGTGGAGAGCGGCCGACGATAACGGTGAGCAGACCCTGGCCCCACAGCCGCTGCGCGACCCTCCTGGCGTCTTCCAACGTCACCGCATCGACGATGGCATTGTAGTTTTCGATATAGTCGATAGGTCGCTTGTCAAGCTGATGCTGCAGCAGCGTTCGCGCTAGCTTTGATGAAGAATTGAGAGCCAGCATTTTCGAGCCCTTCAGGTAAGATTTTGCATCGTCGAGTTCTTGCCGGGTCGGCCCCTCGTCGGCGATATGGCGGACCTGCTTCTCAATCTCTTCGAGCGTCTCGCCGGCACGATTGGCACGGGTGCCGCTATTGCCCACGAACACGGCGGAATGATTCATCCAGACCAGCTGCTGATGGACGGAATAGGCCAGCCCGCGCTTCTCGCGAAGTTCGCGAAACAGCCGTGACGACAGACCGCCGCCGCCGAGAATGTGGTTGACGATATTGGCGGCCATGAAATCGGGCTTACTGCGGCGGACGCCGGGACCACCGAAAGTCACAGCCGTCTGGGCCACATCGAGCGGAATGAAGACGCGCTGCGGCGGCTTTGCTGCGACGACGTCGCGAATCGGCACCGAGTCCGCCTTGGCCGGCAGGCCGCCAAAGGCCTTGTCGAGCAGTCCGCAGAGGACGTCTGGCTGAATGTCACCGACCACAGCGATCTTGAGGGTGTCTTTTGCGATCACGCGCCGGACATAGCCCTTGAGATCGGTGACGCCAATCTTCGGGACGCTCTCGAGCGTGCCTCCGGCCGGCCGAGCATAGGGATGATCGCTAAAGGCGACTTCGAGGAACTTGCGATTGGCGAGCGATGAAGGATTGTTTGAATCATTCCTAAGATTCGCAAGCAGGCTGGCACGGATCCGTTCGACATCCGCCGCGTCGAAACGGGGTAAGGTTAGTGCCATCCGTAAAAGGTCGAAGGCCTCATCCGCGTTTTCCTCGAGCGTGCGTAAGGCACCGCGGAAGTGATCGCGGGTCGATCCAAAACGCAGTTCAATGGTGCGACGGTCGAGCCGCTCGTGAAAGCTCTTGGAGTCGAGATCGCCGGAGCCTTCATCGAGCAAGTCAGCGACCATGTAGCCGACGCCGGCTTTGTCGGCAGGGTCCTGTGTCGCGCCGCCGTCGAAAGCGAATTCCATCGCAATAAACGGGACAGTTGCGTCCCTGACGAACCAGGCTTCTACGCCACAGGGCGAGACCAAGCGCTGGATCTTGGTCGCGGCAACGGTCGTGGCGGCGGCGAGCGAATCTGGCGGAACAAGCATCCCAACTGACAATGAAGCTCCGCGGAAGAGGAAGGCACGCCGTGTAAAGGAACAGGTCATGATGGTTTCTCCGTGTGCTTTGGCGTCGCTTTGATGAGATAGCCGGTCACCGAGCGCTTCTTGTCGAGCCATTTGCGCGAGGCCTCGAGTACCTGCTCCGCCCGTACGGCGCGGATGCGGTCCGACCAGCCTCGGACGTCGTCGATGCTTAATCCGGTTGTCAGCCCGCCGCCATACCAGGTCGCGAGCTCTTCCAGGTTGTCGTGGGCATAGATTGCTTGCGCGATCAGCTGTGTCTTGACCCGCTCGAGATCCTCTGCCTGCGGAGAATTGTGCGCAATACTGGCAACTATCTCGTCAATGGCGCAGTCGAGCTGCCCGAGCTTAACGCCCGGCCTCGGCATGGCAGAAATCTCGAACTGCGAGGGATCGAGCGCGGTGGCGCGGTAGTGCGTCCGGGCGCTGATCGCGAGCCGCTTGTCGATTACGAGCGCGCGATAGAGATATGAGTTGATGCCACTACCCATCAATTTGTCGAGCACCTCCAGCGCTGGACTCTCCCCGGCAGCCCCGGTGCGAGCCGAGGGTACGAGATAGCGGCGGCGCAAGGCTGGCTGCTCGACGCGGGGATCTGCCAACGTCACGGTGCGCGCCGCTGCCGGCGTTGGCTCCTGCGGTCGCAGGCGTTCCGCAGGAATCGATGGTTGCGGGGGGATGCCGCCAAAATTCCTCTCCACCATCGGTCGGACCTCGCTGACCTTGACGTCACCCGCGATGATCAGGATGGCGTTGTTCGGCGCGTAGAAACGCTTGTAGAAAGCGAGCGCGTCCTCGCGGTCGAGATTTTCGATCTCCTGCTGCCAGCCGAGCACAGGGTGGCCGTAGGGATGGTTGAGGTAGAGCGTCGCCATCATCTGCTCGACAAGCCGCGCATCCGGCCTATTGGCGATGCGCATACTAAATTCCTCCAGCACCACGTCGCGCTCCGACAATAGGTCCCGGTCCTTGAAAATAAGACCGGTCATGCGGTCGGCCTCAAATTCCATCATTTTGCCGAGCTGTTCGCGCGGCACGTGCTGGAAATAACTGGTATAGTCCCTCCCCGTGAAGGCGTTCTCTTTGCCGCCGACACGCAGCACGGTCTGGGAGAATTCGCTCGCCGGATGTTTGGTTGTGCCCTTGAACATCAGGTGTTCAAGGAAATGCGCTAGCCCCGATTTGCCTGCCGGCTCATCGGCGGAGCCGACCTTGTACCAGATCATCTGAGTCACAACGGGT
This sequence comes from Bradyrhizobium ferriligni, assembly GCF_056837965.1. Classification (NCBI taxonomy): domain Bacteria; kingdom Pseudomonadati; phylum Pseudomonadota; class Alphaproteobacteria; order Hyphomicrobiales; family Nitrobacteraceae; genus Bradyrhizobium; species Bradyrhizobium ferriligni. The sequence continues at coordinate 47,887 of NZ_JBXEJO010000026.1, read as the reverse complement.
GCGCGATGATTCGGAATCATTACCGCTTGCAGGCCGTTTGGAAGCGTGAGGGTAGCCGGTCGATCCGATCTGGTCTTATCCTCAGCAAAGATGCTCTCCTCCTCAGAAGAGTATAGGTTACGATCGGTGCTATCAGCCATCCTGTGCTCGACCGTCGGGGAGGTGTGTGTCACTAAATCGATAGCGCCGGTAGCGATGCCCGCCCCCATGGCGCTGACGGAACTCTGGTCCTTCATGGCCTTGCCCTCGCTCCATAGGGATCCATGGTTTGTGGTCAGATAGACCGACAAAACAGGAAGCTGTACACGGTTTGGCAAGGAGCAAAGGTCGGGCCAATTGCCCGATGCGCGGCACAGCCGCACGGCGTGCCAACCGGACGCAAAATCGATCCGGCGCGCGTGTTCTGGTCAAAGGTCAACGGCCGGCAGGTCGTGAGCACGACATTGCGCAAGAAGGCGCACGACAATCTGGCGCAAACCGTAGAATGACAACAGGGAAAGGCGAATTGAGCCGCGATATAACGCCGGATCAAATCCCTCTCGCTTGTTACTGTCTCGTTCTACGCCGGGAGTGGCTTGGCGATGTTTCTCATGGTCGCGAGGCGAGAGTTGGCGAGAAGCTCCTTGGAATACGCTGTGCCGAAGTAGTCGAGGACGAAGGTGCCAGAATAGCGTAGATTATCGCACGCGCGGATTAGGCTATCGAGCATTGCGCCGACTTGCCCAATGCGGTCGCGATAGCGCGCGCGAATGACATTAACAGCGTTCATCGAATGAACCGCCTCGTCGGCAATTACCTCTCGCAACCAATGATGAAACGTGTTGTTCCCAAGAGCGTCGTAAAACGGCTTTTCTTCCGCGTAGGCGCGGCAAGTGCACATTTCGTCAAACGCAATCATAACCAACAAGGAGAATTCGTCCTTCAGGTATTCGGTGATCGGACCAAAGTCATGCGATCGAGCGCCCAATCTCTCGCGAAGATCCTTTTCGGATCCATTGGCGACAAGTTCAATGATGCGGATGAAGCCATTGGTGTGGCGCTCTTCATCAATTGCCCAGGCGCTGAGAAATGCCGCAGCTTCATCGGTCGCGATGAGATGTCTGGCGGCAAGTTCTTGTTTCAAATACCGGGCGTCATATTCCGTGTATAGGTCAGGCCACAATTTATCCCAACGTGCGCGTATGGCTGACGGTTCGGCGCAGAACATCGCAGGTGTAAGAGCGCTGAACAATTCGTTTGGATTCCAGTCCCGTCGAACCGGCGTGATCATCCCTGTCCCCTAGCCGCGAGCGCTCGGGCGAACGTTTTTGTCTTCCCGAACCCCGGCAAATATTAGCTGCATACGAAACGCCCGTCGCCTCTTAGTTTTGGTGGGGCAATTCCGGGTCGTACTGTTCTCGGCCCAATCCAAGGTCCCGGTCAATGGCCAGCGAAAGTTTATCGCGGTGAGAAGCAAGCCAAGAATAAGCGGAATACGCGCGATTACCGCTCCTTGGGTCGAACGTCGCCTTCGTGAAGCCGACTGGTTCCGTCGCGCTGATCGACACGCATAGCATCGTCAGTCTATCATCGATCGGTTGCTCGGACTGCACGACACCTTTGCCGCTACTATCTGCTGCCGAGCTTCGAGCGATGGGACATACGCCAAGCAACGTGCTGTGCGAGAATGCGAGTTGAGCAGACCCAGAGCATTGGAGCGGTTGGCAATGCTCCCCGATCCACGCCATTACCTTTATTCATGTCGCGCTCTGCCCTGTCCGGTGTGATACTTACATGTCCAGAGTCCGACGCCGCGGATCGGAGCTGCGGGAGCGCTGTATCAAACACATGATTTTCCTGTTCGTGGACGGCAACCCTTCACGATCGTTTGTGGCACGTCGCTTGCTCGGTCGAGAAGCGACAATATTGGCCTCACAATCGTAAGCTGGTGTGCAGACGCGCCAATTAGTGATCATGGCAGACATGCGGGAGCTCTGCTCAGGCGTCGTCTCGTCCATATACAACCACACAGGAGATGGTGATGACGAAAGAAACTGGGATCAACGATGACATCGGCATTGCAGCCGGCGCATTTCAAGACTTCACGAAGCGAGCCATCGGAGCTCAAAACGAGTTTGTGAAAAAGTACTCAGAGGCCTATTGGCACTGGCAGGAGCGCATTCAAATCGAATCGACACAGTTGACGGAGTTCTTCAAGGATGTCTCCTCGACGTCTTCAGCGCCCGACCAGATCGGCATTCTTCAGGGGTGGATGAAAGGCGCCAAGCAGCGGTTCACGGAGGATGTTGTCTATTCTATCGAAACCGCGAAAGCCCTCACGAATGTCGGACTGCAGGCTTGATTTGCTCTCTGCCGGTGCAAGGTGGCGGTGTCGTAAGCATATGCAAGGTAAGTGACGGATAAATTGCAATGTTACTACACGTGGCGATTCGTAAAATTATCGACCACATCTCTTATCACTCTTGAGGTTTGGCGGCGGCGTATAGTGCGGCCGCTCAAGCGGAACCTAGTTATCGGCAAGCCGGCCACTCAGGAGTCAAGCTCTGCACGCTATTGTTCGCTGCGCCGTCTTGCTCGGGCCAAGGCGCCATCCATCTGCGGTTGTGGCCCGGCATCCTCGGTCTCCGTCTTACTTTCTAGCGCAAGCGACAGTTTGAGATTGTTGCGCAACATCGCATTTGAGGGTTCTCTTTCGAGAGCGTTGCGGTATAGCCCTTGCGCCTCTTGATGGCGGCCCTTCTGATCGAGGACAACGCCCTTGGCGTTCAGCGTGCGCAGATCGCCGGGAGCCGTCAAGAGGACATTATCGAGAACCTCAAGCGCTTGATCGGGCGATTTGCGGGCCAGCAGGACCCGCGCAAGAGAGATCGCCGCATCGACATTGTTTGGTTGTTGCTTCAACGTATCGCGCAGAGTTTGCTCATCCGCATCCCGACCGAGGCTGTATGGAATTCGTTCGCGCACGCCAGGATCGATCGCTTTGGCGTCAGCTAGGTCTGACGAGGGCGTTTGCCGCGATGAAAGGGCCGACCTATCGGGGTTAGCGCAGCCTGCGAGCAGAACGATAGCGAGCGAGCCTGAACACAAGGCTGGGCGAAAGAAGCATGTGTGTCGCCAGCGGCTTATCTCATAGGAATTCATAGGCTATCTCACGACGAGCTGCTGTGCTCTGTTAACTTGCGGCGGGAAGCAGCCCGCCACGCTCCGAGGAAGGAGCCCTTTCCTTGGTAGCCGGAAGTTTCACGGACCCAATCGGCTGGACTGTGAAATCCGAGGCGAGATCCTGATAAGACAGAACGGGCAGATCGATTCCGTTGCGGGTGAGAAAGCCGCGTACGAAGCGCCGGATATCCATCGAGCCGAGAATGACGGGCTGGCTTTGGCTTTGTGCGATGGTCGAATGGATTTGACGGAATTGTGAAAGCAGCTTCTCGCTCTGCCAATCGTCCAGAACGAGATATGGTCCGACAGCGGTTTCGCGTACCGAACCGCGCACTATCTCTTCAGTCTCACGCTCGATGATAAAGGCGGCCACTACGCGGTGGGCATTGGCATAGCGAAAGCAGATCTGCCGCTTCAGCGCGGCACGAACATATTCAGTGAGCAGGACGGCGTTCTGCTCGCGTTCACTCCATTCTGCAAGGGCCTCCAGGAGGAGCCGAGTGTTGCGAATGGGTATCCCCTCATCGAGCAGGCGGCGCAGGACCTCTGCGATCCGCGGAATGGTCGCCGTACGAAGCACTTCCTTCACCAGATCGGCGTACTCCTGCTCCATTCGGGCAAGCAGTTGACGGGTCTCTTGAATGCCTACCAGGCGCTGCGCGTAGCGTGTCAATGTGGAATGGAGACGTAAAGCAAGAATTTCGACCGGACGGTGGTGTCCGATCCCGGCGGCTTTGAGCGCAGCTGCATGGCGTTCTTCGATCCATACGCGAGCCGTCTCCGGATCTTGCCGAAATGGGATGCCGCTTAGTTCAATGTTCGCAATATCATCGTTGAGTGCGAGTTGCGTCGGATCGATCAAATCCCGTTCAACCGGCACGCTATCGACATCTATCCTGAACTGCGACTTGGATAGGTTCTGGTCAATCTGGGCCGGGATACGCGGAACCGTGATTCCAAGGTCTGCCGATACCGACGTTGAAACGCGCGCGATGCTTCGTTCCAACTCGTCTTTGTCGATTGAATGTGTCAGGTTCGGCGCAAGGAATAACGCAATCGGAAGTGCTTCCGCATAAGTAGCTTGCTTCTGTGCCTGTGCTGGAGCCGGTGCCGAAGCAGTGACATTTGCGCCTGTCTTCGCGGCAGGCTTGTCGCCTTTCGCGCCGACCTTGACATAGCTTGCGGCAGCGAAGAGCACGGCCAAGATGACGAACGGGGACAAAGGGAAGCCAGGAACGAGTCCCATTAACAACAAGACGCAGGCCGCCAGCCGAAGCGCTTGTGTGCTCGCCGTAAGTTGGCTGACAATATCGGCTCCAAGCTTGAGCTTGGAAGGCCCGTTGACCCGTGTGACGATGGTCGCGGCCGTAATCGACAACAACAGTGCCGGAATCTGTGAAATGAGCGCATCACCTATTGTCAGCAGCGTATAGTGATGCATCGCGGCATCGAGCGACATGCCCTTGGAGAGCAGGCCGATGCTGATTCCGCCCAGCATATTGATGCAGATGACGATCAGCCCGGCGATCGCGTCGCCTTTCACGAATTTCATGGCGCCATCCATTGCACCATGAAGTTGGCTTTCTTGCTCAAGTGCCGCGCGCCGGCGACGTGCTTCATGTTGATCGATATGGTTGTTGCGCAGCTCCGCATCTATCGCCATCTGCTTGCCGGGAAGTGCATCGAGCGTGAAGCGCGCTGACACCTCTGCGACGCGCTCGGCGCCTTTGGCAAGGACCATGAACTGCACCATGGTCACGATCAGGAATATGACGATTCCGACAGCGATATTCCCCGAAATGACGAAGTCGCCAAAGGTGTGGATGATGCTGCCGGCGTCGCCCTCCGCAAGAATCAGGCGCGTTGTTGCGATGGTCAGCGCCAGACGAAAAACCGTCGAAATCAGAATGACGCCTGGCAGCGACGAAAAATCAAGCGGCGTGCTGAGATAGAGGGCAACCATCAGCAGCAATATGGCAAAGCCAAGGTTGAAGCCGATAAGCATGTCAATCACGATGATCGGGACCGGCATGATCATCATGCCGATCGCCAGAAGCAGCATCAGTGCGACCATGATATCCGGATGGGCCGGTGCGCGGGCGACGAGATTTCGTAGGTGCCTGGCCATGCAAAGCCTTATTGTTTGACCGGAGCCGGGCTGCCCCGCAAGGAAACATAGCGCTTGAAGGTGGCCTGCGCCTCGGCCATGCGGCCAGCCTGACGCAGAGCATGGCTGCGCAGCAGCAGCAATGGCAGGCGCGACGATGGCTGATCATCAAGCATGTCCAGCCTGTCCAATACCGATAGCGCTTCCTCGCCGAGGCGCTCTAAGATGAGCGCATAGGCGAGGATGCGAAGCAGCTCGACGTCTTGAGAATGTTCGTGAACGACGAGCCGCAAGAGAGTCAGACTGTGTGCGCTCTGCCCACACGCAAGGTGGACATAGGAAAGCGCGCAGAGCAAATTGCGCTCGGCCCCAGAGATCGGAACGACCCGATCGGTTTTGGAAACATTCGACGACTGGGTGGGTGTGAAATGCTGCACTTCGAGCGGATCTGGCATTGCTAGCCTTGGATCAAGCTGTTGTGATTCTGCCGGAGCAGGATTAACCGCCGCAGCTCCAGCCGCAGAAGCGCGGCCCCGTCGCCTGCCGCCGAGCCCTCTGGCGCGGCTGACAGCGCATCGGCCAGACGCTCGAGGAGAAGGCCGTGTTGCTCTGGACGTACAACATGCGAATGCCGCAGGCGGGGCGTGACGAAGGAGAGCAGGCTATTCGCGAGATTGGGGCCCTTCAGCCAGGTAAGTTCCGAGCCTGTTTCGATCTCACCTGCGTGCTCGTTGGCATCGGTGGGATTGATCCGCGAGATTGGATCGATTGACTTGAGTTCGAGCGCGTTATCGATCGTGCTGGCAGCCAACCGCTCCTGCGCTTCGCGCTGTTGGACAACTGACGTGTGACCCTTGCCGTTTCCATGGACCTTGTCGATGCCGATGCTGCTGGCCTGAGGTGTGGCCGGGGCGATGACAGGTGCATGATGCTCGTTGTTAATTCCCTGAAAGGCGGTGCCAGGCTCTACGGACCGCTGCGGCAGCCTAGTCATGAAACGTTCCTTCGTTGGCCGCGGGCTAAAACTCTAATAAGACAAAGCAGCAAGCTGGCCATTGCGTGTCAGCAGCACACGTCCGTCCTCGATCTCCTTTACGGTCCATCCATTGCTCAGGAGTGCACCCGCGAAGTACTTTTGACCAGCAATGACCAGATAAGGGGCGTTTCCGCGCCAAACTGCCTGGACGGCAATTGCGGGGGGCGCCATCTCCTCCTTGATGGCGACCGCGCTGACGAGCGTATAAGCACCATTGCTTTGGACATCGAACCGCTGCTGGACTTCCCGCCATTTAGCGAGCGAGGCAGGCGTAATAGTGCCATCGGCGCTCACAACGCCCGGCCCAGAACCGACTTTGATACCGAGTAGGCCCGCTGCGTCAACTTCCCTTTGCAGCCGTTGAGCCGCTGCGTCGGTGGCCGGAACATCAGGGGTCGCGAGCGCGATTTTGGGGTCAATGTCCGTGGCGGGGGACGAGGTGCTCAGCGCTGCGGCGCTGTCGAACTGGACAAGTCTCGTTGAAAGGGTGCCAACTGCGGCAGAGCTGATGAGGACCAAGGCTAGCGGGATAATCGGTACATGCCAGCGCCCGGTAGAGCCGGCTTGCTGAGTGCCTTCGGTCGAGCAGCGAATGGACATCGCGCCCATATGGATGACGGCAGCAAGAGGGACAACAACGGTCTCATTTGGCGAAAGAGGGCCGCGGCCCTCGATCGCGACGTCCGCGGCAAGGGCCTCGATCTCGATCGAGCTGACATGCCAGCTGACGCGAAGATGGTGCGGTTCGAGGCCTTGCTCGATGAAGACCAAATCAGCATCGAGGCTGCTGCCAATCAAGCAGGAGCCGCTCCCCGCTTTGCCGGTCAGCCCGGAATAACACCCCGACAACACTTCGAATAGCGGGGAAGCTGGTTCATTCACGATCGTCTCCTGAATGAAGAACGAGACCGTACGGCAAAGCCGTACGGTCTGTTGCGACTTCACAGATCATGCGGCCGGCAAAAGCGGGAGGATGTAATTTCGTCCCGCTTCATCCGTTACTGCACCCGCTCGTCGGCCACTTTCTTGACGGTCGAGAGCTCTGTCGAGACGACGCGAAGTTCTACATCCCTTTCAGCAGCCTTCGTGCTGCTGGCAGTCAGGGCGGCGAGCTGCCTGTTGAATGCCGCTTCTCCCGCAGCTTCAGCAGCGGCGGAACCCGCGGCTGCAGTAACAGTACCAGCTGCGCCACCCGCCGTCGAGGTATGAGAAGCACCAACCTTACCAGTCATCTTGTTTCTCCTGTTCATTTGAAGATTGCCGCGCCTTGCGGCTCCGATTTTCCTGACGCCGTAACATGCGAGGTCAGGAATCCTCCTCTGTCTCGGCCATGGTATCGTCGAAACGACCCATTGCACTACTTACAAACTGGATAGCGACGGCGCCGAGAGCGGCGTTGAACGCTTGCTGCAAAGCAGCGGCTTGCGAGCCGGCGTCTGGACCAGACGCGCCGCCGCCGCCATTTAAGGGAGCTCCTGCACCATGCGATTGGCCATGATCATCGTGCTCGCCAGGCGCCCGAGATCCCTTTTTGCCGCCGCCAGTCGCGTGGAGGTCAGAATCAAGGTGCCCAGCGGCGCTGGAGCTGGAAATGCGCATCGGGTTCTCCTACTTCAAAACTTCGTCGTGCGGAGGAAGCAGTCTCCGTCACGTCTACTATGGAAGCATTAGCTTTCGACAAGCTGACGAGCCGCAGAAATACAGTGAGCCAATCTCTTCGGTGTTGCCTCTGGACAGGCCGCCTCATATTTCGGCAGTGTGTCGGCGAAAGCTGCAGATCAGAGAGTTGGTACAAGATCTCGCCTATGTGGCACTTGATCAGGCAAGCCGCTGTTCATCAGAGCGCAGCTTTGATGAGGGGAATGAAAGCGCCAGGATGGATAAAATGGGGCTTAGGCTTTGACGTGGCCCAATGTCGGGGCCCGCCCGGCCGGGACCCCTCGCAGCTTGTTCGGCAACTTAGTTGCCTCGAACCAGGGAGCGATTTGTCTTGATCCTGCCCGGGCGGGGCGGCAGGTTGAAGTTGCTCATGCGAGTCAGCGACGAAGAGCGATCCTCCAGTCCCGCTCGTAGCAGACCCATATAAATGGACCACTTTCGTGGACAGCGATCAGGAGGCGCTGGAGACAAGGACCTTGAGCGTCACGTCCACTAATGTGCTCTCGATCCAACGACCTAAACTGGTTAGGTTTGCCGCTCCGTCGGAGGTGAAGGCATCGACAAGTTCACCGTCCGCGACGGGTGGCGCAATCGGCCCGGCGAAATCTTCGCGGTGGCGCACGCGATGTGAGAACGCCCGTCGTGCGCTCGAGTGCAGCCGACAAATGCGCTGGTTTAGCTAGCGACCACGTTCGTCGGTGTAAGCATCGAACATGCTTGCGCGACCTGCGCGGCGGGGACGACCCTACCGCGTGGTGGCCTCGCAAGCTGGTCTTTCGTTCCAGCATTATCCTGCGTCGATAGCGCCGCTACGACTAGGCGTAGGCACCTGCAGCTTGCGTGCGCTCGGATTCAATCCGTGCCTTGAGGTTATTCAGATAGTCCTCCACGTAGGACTGGGCCATCGACACCGGCAGGTTGATGCCGGCCGTCGCCGCTTCTTGAATTGCATGCTTCACCAAGCCTTCTCGAATCGCTATCTTGACCTCGGGGCCGGCGATGCAGCCCACGGCCTGCGCCGCAAGACTGAGCCCGGCTTCCTCCAGCGCCTTCTTTATGTTGCCGCCGCTGATCGCGGTGTGCAGAAGATTTGCAGCTTGCGCTTCGGCCTCGATCACCATTGAAGCAAGATCGGCCAGTTCGCCCAGCCCTGGAATGAAGCCGAGTACACCAACGGCCGTCGCTGTCCAGTCGAGTACCTTCGAGCCTACCTTGAGCACGTCATTAAGTGCGTGCATGAGGGCGCCACCGTTCTTCTTGGGAGACTTGATGTCGGGCTGGTCTGCCACGCCAATCATCATGTCCGCGGTGGCCTCCTGTTCGGCCGGCGTTTGAGCGGCATGCGTTTTCAATTGCGGAGCGGCGCGGTTCGCACCAGACATGTTGTTGAAGAACTGGTTGAAATCGTTTCTGCTGATGTTTCCGGAATCAACCGTATGGCCGCCGCCGAAGTCAAAAAACTTGTGGTGGGTTTTGTAGCCAGTAATCGCGTTGTTCATCAACCCGAACAGCACAGGATCCGAGAGCAGCTGGGAAGCCGCGCTTCGTACCTCGGGGGAAAGGCTCTTGTCGTCCACCATACTCACGAGCTTTTCCCGGGTCAGATCGCCATTTCCAAAGAAAACGTCCTGGTTCTTGTTGATCGTGTTTAGTGTGCCCAGTTCGTCTCGAGTGAGACTCATCGATGACGAAGCGACCTGCAGGAAGTCCTCTTTGTGGACCTGATCTATCGAGCCGCCGTACAACTGCTTCCATTGATTCGGGTGGTCGAGAAAATATTGAGCCGCCGCGAGGACCTGTGGGGGGCATTTGCCAATGTCGGCGTTGCCGTCCACGATGTGCCTGAAATCCGCAAGGCTCAAGTTCTTGGGCAGGTTATCGGAATATCGGTAGAGTTCGCGCAAGGCATCGGTCAGGTTCATGACCGATGGCTCACCGTTCCCGGTACCGTCGGATGGGATGTAGTTCTGCTCGTAGGTCCGCGCCCGCTGCTCCTGGAACGCGGCAACTTGAGGGTGATGGTCGGAAAAGTCGCAGAGATCGCCCGCTTTGATCCTGCCGCCACAGCGGCCGTCGCCTTGCGAACCGATCGCATAGAAGAGCTCCGGGTCCTGTTGCAGTGCCTCGATCGCCGCCTTTAGATCCGGCGGTGTCGAGGGATCGTCGGCCAAATCTCCCAGAGACTTCCAATCAAGCGGGCATTTGTCCTTGTGGCGGTTCAGCACAGAGACAATCTGCAGTTCCGCATTAGTCAGCGTGCCACCGTTCCAGGTGATCCTTGAGCTTTGTACGGGCGCTTCCGCAATGATCGGGCTGCCGGCAGCACAGGACGGCTGTGGGTCATCCTGATATGCATCCAAGGCTGCCCTTATCTCTGGTGGCAGGATATTCCGCGCCTCCTGCGTGAGTTCCTCCGTCAGTTGCTTGGTTGATTCTGTGGGGGCCGGCTCCTGCGGTGCTGAATGATCGCTGGTCGTGTCTTTCGACGAGAGGCTGGCCAGCATCGCCTGAAAGCTGGAAAAGTCCTGCGCCGAAGAGGGCGGGGCGGGCATTCCGGAGAAAGCCACAGTTGAGTTGGCGGTTGGCGATAGGTCGACTGACATTACACGTCCTCCGATATAAGAGTGCACCACAAGACGGTCACCAGCGCGGCCCGAGATCGCGACGAACAAGGAGTGTTGATCGGCAGAGTTCAACAGGTCCTACCACTTGCGTCCTGTTGCTCAGTGCGCCTTCAGCGCTCAGTTCCGCGACTATCCATGGGAACACCGCCGTCTAGATATTCACGCCGTATGATAAAACGGACAACCTTTCGAGAAGCTGACGGCGCTCAGATGATTTCAAGGCGATTGATGAAATAGCCTTGCAAGCAAGGAGCCTGGACGTATTTCAATGCCGGTGCCAGCTTCGTTTGGTTGCGTTCACCTGGCCTGGTGCCATGTCAGCGAGTTAAGCTCCTGATCCAGAACCGTGTAACTGTAAGGCATCGATGGCAGCGTCAGCGGCGCGTCGAGCGTCCTGACGACGTCAGGCAGGTGAAAACAGTAACACATAGCACTTTCTTCAAGATGACAGTCTCCGAGATCGGATGAGTATGCCTGCTATTTTTCACAACAGGATCGACACCAAAATTCGTCCCAAATTTAGAGGCCGATGCTTCTTCCTAAATGGAAGCCAGCCGCGATCATCAGGTAACGAACGCTCGTCAGCTTTCGGTCAGCTCGCTTCTCTAAAGAGTTGGCCCATTCGCGCTCACGAACGCTGCCAATCTTATCACGCGACAGAAACGGTTCTTCTCATGTTGCCTGCCGTTATGCGCAAACTTAACGGAAACTAGAAAGGCAGCCCAACGGCTTCTCCAATCATCTGCAGCGGAAGTGACAGGGCGATAGAGTGGTCCGGGCGGTCGGTATGTTTTTGCCTTCTCAATCTAGATCTCTCCAGTTGACGAATCCCGGCGAGTAGTGCCTATCTCTAGCTAGTCACGGTCTTCCGCTCCCCACACCTTGTAGGTCGGAAGCTAAGAGGGAACCCGGTGCGCCAACACGGCAACTCCGGGGCTGCCCCCGCAACTGTAAGCGGCGAGCGGTTGTCATCATGGTCACTGGCGCGACACAGCGCCGGGAAGGCCGACGGCCGCAGTGACCCGCGAGCCAGGAGACCTGCCGCGACCGAACGAAAGTCCTCGGGCGGGGTGCCCCGGTGGGTCGCTTGCAGCCGGGGACATTTGCCCGGATTCCTCGCAAGTCGTCCGCGCGGCCCACGCCTAACATCGCGGGGTTGCCGATGTCGCCGTCTTACAATTTCGATCAGCAGGGTCATCTCATTGAGCCGTCGCATGTGCGGCCGCGCCCAGCGCAGGCAAGGCCTAACCCGCCTGAGTTGTGTCGTGTGTTGCCGTCGCCGGCTCCGCTGCCGCGCCCCCTTGCGCCATCGCCAAGGCCGGCCGATCTCAAGCTCGATCGGACGCGCGACGACCTGTTGACGCCGTTCGGCAAGCTGACGGTGACCGACCGTTATCTGCTCGCCGGCGAATTGCTCCAGGACATGTTCGCGCGGGTGTCTTGCGCCTTCGCGGATGATGTTGCGCATGCCCAACGTCTCTATGATGCGATGTCTCGGCTGTGGTTCATGCCGGCCACACCGGTGCTGTCCAACGGCGGCACCACGCGCGGTCTGCCGATCTCATGCTTCCTTAACTCGGTGTCGGACTCGCTCGAAGGCATCGTCGGCACCTGGAACGAGAATGTCTGGCTTGCCTCTAACGGCGGCGGCATCGGCACTTACTGGGGCAACGTTCGCTCGATCGGCGAGAAGGTGAAGGGCGGCGTTACCTCAGGTATCATCCCGTTCATCCACGTCATGGACGGCCTGGCATTGGCGATCAGCCAGGGCTCGTTGCGGCGCGGCTCTGCGGCGGTCTATCTCGATATCCACCATCCCGAGATCGAGGAGTTTCTCGAGATCCGCAAGGCGTCCGGCGACTTCAACCGCAAGAGTCTCAACCTGCACCACGGGATCAACGTTACCGACGCGTTCATGCGTGCCGTGGGCGCCGGCACCGCGTTCGCTCTGCGCAGCCCGAAGACCAACGATGTCATCCGCGAGATCGACGCCCGCCAGCTGTGGCAACGCATCCTGGAGAACCGGCTGCAGACCGGCGAGCCTTATCTGTTGTTTATCGACACCGTGAACCGATCGCTCCCCAAGCACCAGCGCGAGCTCGGCCTCAAGGTCTCTACCTCCAACCTGTGCAGCGAAATTACCCTGCCGACCGGCATCGATCATCGCGACGAGGACCGCACCGCGGTGTGCTGCCTGTCGTCGCTCAACCTCGAGACCTGGGACCAGTGGAATGAGAAGCCAGGCTTCATCGAGGACGTCATGCGCTTCCTCGACAACGTGCTGACCCACTTCATCACGGTGGCGCCGGACGGCATGAAGCGTGCCCGCTACGCCGCCTTGCGTGAGCGCTCCGTCGGCCTCGGCGTCATGGGCTTCCATTCGTTCCTGCAGGCCAAGGGCATTCCGATGGAAAGTGTCGTGGCCAAGTCGTTCAATCTGAACATGTTCCGGAAAATCCGTCGCGATGCCGACGCGGCATCCGTGACGCTCGCGCGCGAGCGTGGGCCGTGCCCGGATGCACTGGAACGCGGTGTGATGGCGCGCTTCAGCCATAAGATCGCGATCGCGCCAACCGCCTCGATCAGCATCATCTGCGGCGGGACCAGCGCTTGCGTCGAGCCGATCCCGGCCAACATCTACACCCATAAGACCTTGTCCGGTGCCATCTCGGTGCGTAATCCGCATCTCGCCAAGCTGCTGGCCGCCAAGGGCGTAGATACTTCGGCGACCTGGCAGTCGATCATCGCGCACGAGGGTTCGGTCGCCCATCTCGACATCCTGTCGGAGCACGAGAAAGCGGTCTTTCGTACCGCCTTCGAAATCGACCAGCGCTGGATCGTCGAGCTTGCCGCCGACCGCGCCGCGTTCATTTGCCAGAGCCAGTCGATTAACCTCTATCTACCGGCTGACGTCGATAAGTGGGACCTTCACATGCTGCATTGGACGGCATGGAAGCGCGGGGTGAAGAGCCTCTACTACTGCCGTTCAAAATCGATCTCGCGGGCGGCGTTCGCCGGCGACATCGCTGACGGCGACAAAGCGGCGCCGCCGCAGCCGCGCGCTGACTATGAGGAGTGCCTCGCATGTCAGTGATCGATCTCTCATCCGTCGATCCACGCACACTGATCGGCAAACGGTGCGTCGGCCTCCTCGATTCGACCGGCAGCTATGACGTCGATCGCTATGCCTGGGCTTACGAGTTCTGGAAGCGCCAGCAGCAGACCCATTGGATGGGCGAGGAGGTGCCGCTTGGTGCCGACCTCAAAGATTGGGCGTCGGACCGCGTTACCGACAGCGAGCGCGCGCTGCTCACTCAGATCTTCCGTTTCTTCACTCAATCGGACATCGAAGTCGGCGATAACTATCTTAAGCGCTACATCCCGATCTTCCAGCCGCTCACCGTCCAGATGATGATGGCGGCCTTCACCAATATGGAGACGGTCCACATCGACGCCTATGCGCTGCTGCTCAAAACGCTCGGCATGCCCAAGACCGAGTTCGAGGCATTTCGCGGCTATTCCGAGATGCGTGCCAAGGCGGACTACATGCACGAGTTCGGCGTTGACACAGTTGCCGATGTCGCCAGGACCTTGGCGATGTTCGGCGCCTTCACCGAAGGCATGGCGTTGTTCGCGAGCTTCGCGATGCTGCTCAATTTCCCCCGCCACAACAAGATGAACGGCATGGGACAGATCGTAAGCTGGTCGGTTCGCGACGAGAGCCTGCATTGTGAGGGCATTATCAAGCTGTTTCACGAATGGAACCGCGAAACCGGCGCGGTGACGCGCTCCGTCCGTGACGATATCGTCGACGTCGCCAAAACCATGGTGAAGCTGGAGGAGAATTTCGTCGACCTCGCCTTCGGCCTCGGCAAGATCGAGGGCATGAGACCTGAGCAGATCCACACTTACGTCCGCTATGTCGCCGACTGGCGACTGACCCAGTTGCGGATTGCCCCGGTCTTCGGCTTCTTCGAAGCCAAGGAGGGCGGGTTTACCCAGCTCAAGGCGCATCCGCTGCCTTGGCTCGTCGAGATTCTCAATGGCGTCGAGCACGCCAATTTCTTCGAGCAGCGCGCCACGGAGTACTCCAAGGCGGCGAGCCGCGGCAGCTGGGACGGCGAAGACGGGGTGTGGGCGGCTTTCGGCCGGACGTAGCCAGACGGAACAGCGCTTTGGAGCTGTCCGCCCGCGCATTTTCGGCTGTTTGCGAAAGGTCGGCTCTGCCGCTGCTTGCGGGGCCGCAGCGGACGTCAAGTGGCATGATCTATGCCGCTCGAAATCATGGTCGCGGCCATCGGGACGGACGTGCCAAAGTGGAGGTGTTGAGCACACCTAAGGGGCCGCCAGTATCGGAGTTTATCAAAAACGCTCCGGGTGAGATGAGCAGAGGCGGCGCGGTATAGGGTAACCGATCGAAGAAAACTGCGCCGTTGATGTGCCGACGCGCAAATGAACGCAATCCCGTTTCACGAGGCGCGCGAGGTAATCGATGTCCACGCGGTTTGCGTTAAGGCCGCCTGCAATGCGGCTTGAGAAGAATTGGTTGCACGCTCGCCGTCCTTTCGGGAAGGGCGGACGGAAACTGTTTTGCGCACCTTGGCCAAAGCACCGTGGTAAAACCTGACTTGAATGCTGCGGGCCGGCGGCTGTGGACGTGACAATCGCGCGTGATGGTCAAGGCGGCCGAAAGCGCAAGGCGGAGAAGATAAAAGAAGAAGGGGACTGGTGATCGTTCATCTCGAGCCGGGGAGCTATCTTGACGTCACCAGGTTACTGCAATGAACGATTGGGCCTTAGAGTAGGAGCTAGGCAATTTTTTTGCCGGCTAGGACCGTCACCAGTTGCTGTTGCCGTCCGCAATTTCAATCTATCGGCGCCACGGACATGGCCCTGCCGAGGCACGGGCCATGGTCGCTAGCGGGCAGGTGGATCTTCCTCAGAGTCTGCAGGTCGATCTTCAGCCGGCTCGTCAGGCCAAAGGGTCGGATCCAGCGACGGTGTGAGACGAATGAAGCCCTCGTCTCTCCATTCGGCTGTGTGAGGCACCCCGAGAAGGGTGAAAACCTTTGTGGGCTGCTCCCTGCTCGGCTTCACTCCGCTGCGCTCAAGCATATCGATCTCAGCGTCTGTGGCTGTTTGGCCGGTGAAAACCCAGTAATCCTTAGCGAGACGTCCGTTCACCATGCGGAACCCGGAAAGTTCTGGTGGTGTGGCTTCGGAAGGACCTGCCTCGGACGGCCCGGCTTGCAATGGTCGAGCGTGGGAGGGGCCGGCGTGGGACGGCCCGGCCTGCACAAGTCCGGCGTACGATGGCCCTCCATGTGATGGCGATGGCCCCGCGCCCGAAGGGCCAGCATCCACATTCTGCCATATCAGATCCTGATCGACGTCAGGCTGAGCCTCAATCGCCTGAGCGATCGTCTGCTGAGACAGGGGCTGCGGAAAGCTTTCCAGTTCTGGCGCGATGTGGACCGCAGCCGGCGTATGCGAATCATCTTCCCAGCCCAGGTCGGTCGACGGATGCGCTAAATCCAGGTACGACGAATAGGGGGCCAGCATCCAGGTAGGCGAATAGGGATGGCCTGAGCCCAAATATGGCGAATAGGCCTGCCCCTGCAGCACTGGAGGGGCAGCATGTTGTGGCGGAGCACTAGCGTGCGCGCCACTCAGCCGCTGCTCAAAGCCGGGCGCGCCCGTGAACGGTTCTGGTGGTTCGGGCTCTGGGCTCGCATTAGCTGGACCGATTGCATTGAAATCCATCCTGTCACTCCTTTCCCATGATGGGCGGATCAAGCGAGACGAAAGCTCATGTCCTCCGGCTCCGACGCGGCTGGTACGGAAGCTTGCGTTGACCTTTAGGCCCCGAGCTTCCGGCAAAGATGGCGCTCATCCGCTTCCGCTCGCGCCTAGGGGTAGCTGGTTGTCCACGTCCGTTGCGCTCGGTAGAAGGCGCAGCCATCCAGACGTCCGCAAGCTCATGCTGGAAGCATCAGCATTCGAAAAGCTGACGATCAGACGGATTGAGCCAATGCAGATCGGATCGACGTTGGCTGAAGGGGTCTCGCATCGGTTGGTCACCTCTGGCCCGTGCCAGCCTCGCGCACGGCGCCGTCCTGATGCGGCGCGTCGGGCGAATAATGCCCTTCCGGGCGTCCGTCCCGAATAACCACACTCGAGGAGCCGCGAAACAACATCAAAACCGAATCCCGCGGCGGCCTTTCGGCGGCGGCAGGATTGCGCCGCGCCTGCGCCTCCGCCACAAGGCCCTTCAACGTCTGGTCCACCAGCGCGATGAAGCGTGGCGGGCCCGAAGCCAGGACGAGGCCATCGCCCGGGGCCGGTTTCACGATATAGCGTTCATCGGAGATGTTGAGCGCATCGAGCGCGGTCTTGAACGCATCGAAGCTGATCGGGCTCAACACCACCAGTCGGCTTTGCGCCTCGTGGGCCGCGGATATGTAAAGCACGAGGCCGTCGTAATACCATTGAAGATTGTAAAGGTTGGTCAAACGCTCGAGGAATTCGCGCGGTGGCAGGTCCGGCATTCGCCCGCGAATCCGGCCCTTCACTTCAGTGCTGACATTGACCCTGATATTGAGATTGTTGCCAAACTCCTGCAGCGCGGCAGAAAGGTCCTGGTCCAGAACCGTGTAGCTATAAGGGGCCGACGGCAGCGAGAGGGGGGCGCCAAGCGCGCTGACCATTCCAAGACAGATGAAACCTCCGGCGTAAAGAATTCTCTTCAATACCATCGTGGATCGGACAAACATTCCTGAAGGCCTTCTGAGAATTAAACTTGGAATTTCGGTCCAGGCTGGACGCCAAACGTGATCTTTAAATGACGCAAGGCGGCGCATCCTCGTCAGGTTTTCGTCAGCTCACCGTTCTACGATCTTGATCCGTTCAGTGTCGACAACGCGTGGTTTCATCAACGAGCGCAATGACTCCTTATATGATGTTAGGCGCAACGCCGATCTCACCCAATTCAGCCGACTGTCTTGCCAATGCCTGCTCGCCGGCAGCTGTCGGCGAGCAGGCGCACTTTGAGCAGTCTCTTGCGCAAGCGGCCTCCAACCAGAGTGTCACCTCATCGGTCGCAGATAGAGCCGCAGTCGTTCCGCCGGTATCGGAAGTGCAACGCGCGAACACGCTGGCGAATCCGCCGGGCGATCGCATCCTTCAAGCGCTTTCTACCGTGTACAACAGCCATGTCGGTGCTCCGGCGGTCGGTAGTGTGTCGTCTGCGCCGAGCGTCATCCAGGCTGGACCTGCCGCGCAGCCGCTATTGCAGCCGCTCGACATCGGCGCGCATGCGACGGTTAAACCGGTAGCGGCAGATTTCGATTCGATGGTGGTGAATCTGCGGGATGTATACCGGGACGTCGTTCAGGTGTCCCTTGTCTCTAAGAGCACCAGCGCCGTGAGTTCGTCGCTGAACAAGCTGCTATCGGCGGGCTGAATGAAGCTGATGCCTGGTGTGATGTGCAGTGCGGGCAGCGGCAGCCGTCAACCGTGGCGACGGCTTCGCGTTTGCCTTGCTCTGCCCCTTTTTGTTCTGTTGCTCGGCTGCAAAGCTGATCTCTACAGTAAGATTCAGGAGCGCGAAGCCAATGAGATACTTGCGCTTCTCCTTGGCAAGGGTGTCGATGCAGCTCGTGTTGTCGCCAAGGATGGGACCAGCACGATCCAGGTCGAGGAAAGGCAGCTCGCCTATTCGATTGACTTGCTGAATGTTGAGGGGCTGCCGCGCCAATCTTTCAAGAATCTTGGCGAGGTATTCAAGGGATCGGGCCTCGTTGCCTCGCCGATCGAGGAGCGGGCCCGTTACGTTTATGCCCTCAGCGAAGAATTGTCGCGCACCATTAGCGATATCGATGGCGTCCTGTCCGCCCGGGTTCACGTGGTCCTTCCTAAAAACGATCTGTTGCGGCAAGATGCGACCCCGTCCTCAGCGTCGGTTTTCATCCGACATGGCTCCAACGCAAAGCTCTCGGCGCTGTTGCCTCAGATCAAGATGCTCGTAGCCAACAGCATCGAAGGACTGTCCTACGACAAGGTGGCTGTGGTCTTCGTGCCGGTTGAGCGAACTCCGCTTGAGCAGCCGGCGTCGCCGGCAGCCGCTTCAGCTCAATCCGCAAAATCTGCTTCAACGCCGTGGCTTGCGCTTGGGGTTGGAGGCGCCGGCGCCGTATTCGTCATTGCATCGTATGTGTTGCTCGGTGCGCGTCTTCGTCGGTTGTGGCAATCATCGCGCAAACTGATCATGTTCAGCAGGCGTTCGAATGTGCCCGCCGTTCAGGCTGCCGGTAAAAAGATCATGTCTGATGCGACATAGCCAGGACGCTCATGTCGGTAACAATGTCTCCCACCGAATCCAATCGTTCGTTCACGCTGGCTTCCGATCGATTGCGCGAGCTTACTGCCTCGATCCATCCGAGCCGTTTTGCTGCCTGTCTTGATCCGCTGCTGTCGCCGGCCACGTTGCTGCGACTACAGCAGAGTTTTAGGCTGCAGCCAAGACTGGCCGCACTGCTGGTCGGCCACGAAGTCGATGTGAGCGGAGCTGGCTGGAACGAGGATCCCTTGCTCGGGCATGGTCCGCGGCGGGCTGCCCTGCTCGCCGGCAGTATCTGGCATGCACGCTCCGTCCTGAAGCTGGTTTCAAAGCACGATCTATCAATTTTGGTCGAAATGATCGGTGCTGAAGCGCATGCTTTCGCCATCCGGCATTTATCCAGTGCGGTCGCAACAACGCCTATTGCCGATCCGGAACGCCTGTCGCGACAGATTGAAGATGATGGATATGCCTGTCTTGGCGCCTGGCTCGACAAGGCTCCAGCGCTCGACCGTATCCGCGTGCTTCTACGCCTGCCCGTTGGGACCGCCGCGGACAATCCGGCAGCTGAGCACCGTTGTGCCGCAGGCCCGCTGCTCTCCGTGGTTATGGCCCATTTGAGGGCGGAGGCTGCCACGGTATGACAGTCGATGTCCCAGCATTGCCTGTGACCCCGCAGATCCGCCCGCTTGGACCCCTGATCCCGGCAGCCGAGCTCAAGATCTGGCATGACGCCGTAGACGCGCGGGCCGCTGCCGAACGGCACCTGCAGCGTGTTCGCAACTGGGGACGCAAAGCTTATAAGCGGGAACGGGGGCGCGGCCATGCCGAGGGCGTCAAGGCGGGCGCAGAGGAAATGACGCGACTGATTGCGCAGGCTGCGTGTGAACTCGCGCAGCGAAAGGCCGTTCTGGAGCAGCAATTGCCCGAACTGGTCATTGAGATTGTGCGCGATTTGCTTGGCGCCTTTGATCCGGGCGAGATGCTGGTGCGCAGTGTTCGTCACGCGATCGAGCAAAAGTACAAGAACACGGAAGTTTGCCTTCACGTATCGCCCTTAAAGGCCGATCTGCTTGCCAGTGAATTCGTAGCCTACAATGGACAGGATGGCCAGCCCAAGGTCAGGATCGAGCCGGATCCGGCGCTCGCGGCGGACCAATGCGTTTTGTGGAGCGAGTTTGGCAATGTCGACCTCGGACTTGCCGCGCAACTGCGCGCGCTTCGTTTGGGGTTTGGCTTGCCTTCGCACGAAGGTGAGCCATGACCACGCAACGACCGACCCATACTGCTGCGGCTGACGAAGGGGCCGTCCACGCCGCACTCTCATCCTTGAGATATTCCGCTAAGCATATCGACACGCGTGTCGTCCGCGGTCGGATCACGCGGGCGATCGGTACACTGCTCCATGCCGTCCTGCCGGAGGCCCGGGTTGGGGAACTATGCCTCTTGCAGGATCCCCGCAGCGGATGGTCGCTCGAGGCCGAGGTGATCGGTTTGTTGCCGGACGGGGTGTTACTCACGCCGATCGGTGACATGGTCGGCTTGTCCAACCGTGCGGAAGTCGTCACGACCGGGCGAATGCAGGAAGTGCCGGTCGGCCCCGATTTGCTCGGCCGCGTGATCGACAGTTTCGGTCGTCCGCTCGATGGTAAGGGCCCCATAAAGGCCGGCGAAGTGCGTCCGCTGCGTGGTAAGGCGCCTAACCCCATGAAACGGCGCGGTATCGAACATTCTTTTCCGCTCGGCGTTCGTGTCCTGGATGGGCTCCTGACATGTGGAGAAGGCCAGCGGATCGGCATCTATGGAGACGCCGGTTGCGGCAAGTCGACACTGATGTCGCAGATCGTCAAGGGGGCAGCCGCCGACGTCACGATTGTCGCGTTGATCGGCGAACGCGGCCGAGAGGTGCGTGAATTCATCGAGCGCCATCTTGGCGAAGCGCTCCGCCGCTCGGTCGTCGTTGTTGAGACCTCCGACCGTTCGGCCATGGAGCGGGCGCAGTGCGCCCATATGGCGACGGCGCTGGCCGAATATTTTCGTGATCAGGGGCTGCGCGTCGTTCTGATGATGGATTCCTTGACGCGCTTTAGCCGCGCGATGCGCGAAATCGGCCTTGCCGCAGGAGAGCCTCCGACCCGTCGCGGATTTCCGCCCTCCGTCTTTGCGCTGCTGCCGGGCCTGTTGGAGCGGGCCGGCATGGGCGAGCATGGTTCCATCACGGCCTTCTATACCGTGCTTATCGAAGGTGACGGCACGGGCGACCCAATCGCCGAAGAAACACGCGGCATTCTCGACGGGCACATCATTCTCTCGCGCGCGCTAGCCTCGCGAGAACATTTTCCGGCAATCGATGTGCTGTCGAGCCGAAGCCGCGTCATGGACGCCATCGTGTCTGTTCAGCATCGCAAGGCCGCTTCCTTCTTCCGTGATCTGCTCTCGCGCTACGCCGAGGCCGAGTTCTTGATCAAGGTCGGCGAATACAAGCAAGGCTCCGATCCCCTGACCGACCGGGCGATCGCCTCGATCGAGGAGTTGCGCACGTTCCTGCGCCAGGGCCAGGACGAAGCATGCAATTTTGAGGAGACGGTGGCATGGATGTCGCGTCTGACCGCATGAACTGTGCTCATGCGTCGAAATTGCGGCTGGTGAAGGACATGAGGGAGCGGAGTGCCCTTCGTGAGCTGTCCAACATGGAAGCCAAGCGCCGCATCGCAGACGATGCTGTCGCACAGGCTTGCGAGCAGCTTGCAAATGCCGAAAAACACCGCGCAAGGGTCGAAGCCGAGCTCTATCGGCAGATGTTATCGGACGATGCGATATCTGTCAGCGAACTCGAGCGCCGCCATCATCTCATCATCGGCCGACTCACAGAGGACATCGCGGTAGCCCAGCGGGTTTTTGACGAGGCGCGCTCCGCTCAAGATCTGGCCGAGACTGCAGTCTTTGAGGCGCGGACGCTTTGGGCCAAACGTTCGGCAGCATGCCACAAATGGCAAGAGATCGAGCGTGACGTTGAGCGAAGCACCAATGCTCATGTTGAAGCCGCCGCGGAGATTGAAGCCGATGATGAGGTGTTGCTTCGCCACCGCAGAGGCGCGTCCGCCCAAAGGGGAGACGAGCCGAGCTGATGGCCGATACTTCTACCTTGGCGCCAGCATGCCGTGAGGGGCAGGCGTCGCCTGCGACCCAGAGGCCGGATAGATCGGTGCCATTCAGAGCGCAGCCGATCCTCTCGCATGCTGTGGTTTCGTGGCTCAATGAGATCGCGGTTTTCCGCGGACCTCTGCAAAGCCGTCTCGGCGACAAGCCGCTATCGCTGCGTATAAATCGCCTTGTCTGGCAGGTCGAGCCGACTGAGACGTCGATGCTTGATTGCGTCTTTGACGCCGGCGGCGAAATGCTCGTCCTGTCCTTGCCCATCCCGCTTGCTGAAGCGCTGGTTGCGACCGTACAGAACGGCCTGAGCTTACCTTCCGAGCCGACGCGTTCGCTGGTCCTTGAACTGGCGCTAGAGCCGTTGCTCGCTCCACTGGAGCGACTGATGCAGCGGAATTTGCAGCTTCTCCGCACCGATGAAGCGGCGAAATCAGGTCCATACCTGGAATTCGACGTCGACTATGGTCAGCTCGCGAGTAAGGCTCGCCTGCGTTTATTCTCGTCTCTTGACGCTCTGGTTCCACCAGCGTTCAGCGTCCTGGGCGAACTGCTTGGCCGATTGCCGCGACAGACGCCCAAGCTTCGTTCTGAACTGCCTGTCATTGTCGCAGGCCAGGTTGGCTCGCTCCGCATCTCGATCGGCCTTGTTCGTCAGGCACAGCAAGGCGATGCGCTGCTGCCGGACGCTATTCCGCTTGCTCGAGGCCAGGTCATCCTCACTGCGAGCGCATTGTGGGCTCCTGCCGAGATCGCTGGCGAAAGGCTGGTCCTGCGGGGGCCATTCCGCTCGCAATCCCACCCCCTGAAGAGTGGACACATGACGACACAACTCCAAGCACAACAGCTCCCCTCCGAGGCCGATATCGACAATCTCGAGATCACGCTCGTATTCGAATGTGGCCGCTGGCCGATGTCGATTGGAACCTTGCGGAGCATCAACGAAGGCCATGTGTTCGAACTCGGCCGGTCGCTTGACGGCCCCGTCGATATTCTTGCCAACGGGCAGCATATCGGCCGCGGAGATATCGTGCGGATTGGCGAGGAACTTGCCGTCAGGTTACGCGGCAGGTTGGCGGTCAATGACTGAGATTCAACCCAGCATCCTGGCGCTTCTTGCGATCACGGTCGGCCTCGGCCTGCTCGCCTTCGCAGTCGTTACAACGACCGCTTTCATAAAGGTCTCCGTTGTGCTTTTCCTGGTGCGCAACGCGCTCGGAACCCAATCGATACCGCCCAACATTGTCCTGTATGGGGCGGCACTGATCCTGACGGTCTTCATCAGCGCGCCGGTGTTTGAGCAGACCTACAACCGCCTGACGGATCCGCAACTCCGCTACCAAACGTTCGATGACTGGGTGACGGCCGCCAAGGAGGGGCAGGAGCCGCTGCGCGCCCATCTGAAGAAGTTCACCAATGAAGAGCAGCGCCGGTTCTTCCTATCGTCGACCGAACATGTCTGGTCGGAGGAGATGCGCGGCAGTGCCACGGCTGATGATTTTGTGATTCTTGTGCCGTCGTTCCTGATCTCGGAGCTCAAGCGCGGCTTCGAAATCGGCTTTCTTCTCTATCTTCCCTTTATCACCATCGATCTGATCGTCACGACGATTTTGATGGCCATGGGGATGTCGATGGTATCGCCGACAGTAATATCTGTTCCATTCAAGCTCTTTCTATTCGTCACCATCGACGGCTGGTCACGTCTCATGCACGGGCTGGTACTAAGCTACACGACGCCCGGAGGTTGACAATGAACGAAGCCAGCATCCTTATGCACCTGAGCCAATCGCTCGTGCTTTTCATGATCTGGGTTCTGCCGCCGCTCCTCGCAGCTCTGATTTCGGGATTGATCATTGGCCTCATCCAGGCGGCAACCCAGCTCCAGGATCAAACCTTGCCCCTGACGGTGAAGCTTCTGGTCGTCGTCGCCGTGCTCGCCGGCTTCTCTCCTGTGCTCAGTGCTCCGCTCATCGAACAGGCCGAGCGCATTTTCAGCGAGTTTCCTGCACTCACCGCAAGATACTAGCGGGACTTGGATGGCTGGCCTGTCACCCACCGATGCGCACGCTCTCGTCCAGGGCGGCATCGAACTTGTCGCGGCAACCGGCCTAAGCGCGGCCCGCGCCTTAGGCATCATGCTTGTACTTCCCGTTTTTACGCGGCCGCGTATCAGCGGCCTGATTCGGAGCAGTCTGACGATTGCGATCGGACTACCGTGCCTCGCGCAGGTCAAGCTGGGCCTGGAGACGCTCGACCCGAACACGCGCCTGGTCAGCGTCACCATGCTCGGTTTGAAGGAGGTCTTCGTCGGCCTTCTGCTCGGCATCCTGCTCAGCATTCCCCTATGGAGCATCCAGGCCGTCGGCGACATCATCGATACCCAGAGAGGAATCTCAAGCCAGGTCGCGGCGGAAGATCCTGCGACGCACAGCCAGGCGTCGGGAACCGGGCTTTTTCTCGGTGTCACTGCGGTCACGATCTTCGTTCTGGTTGGCGGCCTTCAGACCATGGTGAGCAGCCTTTATGGCAGCTATCTGATCTGGCCCGTGTATCGGTTCCTGCCTGCGGTCACGGCACAAGGGGCAATGGAATGCCTCACCCTCCTCGATCATATCATGCTGACGACGCTATTGGTCGCCGGGCCCATGCTGGCCCTGCTGCTGCTGATCGACGTGTCGGTCATGATGCTCGGCCGCTTTGCATCGCAGCTCAAGCTCAACGATCTTTCGCCTACGATCAAGAATGTCGCCTTCGGCGTCATCATGGTCAGCTACACCGTCTATCTCCTCGAATATGCGGGAGCTGAAATCCTGACGTCGAACAACGTGCTCGAGCATTTCAAGAAGCTCTTGAAATGAGCGGCACGAGCGAGGAGAAAAAGCTTCCTCCGACACCCAAGAAGCTGCGCGATGCACGCAAGAAGGGGCAGAGCGCGCGCAGTTCGGATTTGGTGAGCGGGGTCAGCGCCTGCGCCGGTTTTTCCTGCCTGTGGTGGAGAGCGGGAGCGATCGAAGACAAGTGGCATGAAACGGTCCGGCTGATCGACAAACTGCAGGAGCAGCCTTTCACGAGCGCCGTTCCGCAGGCGCTCAGCGGCTTACTGGAACTTTCGATCGCAACGGTCGGGCCTTTACTCGCGGCTGCCGTGGCAGCTGCCCTTCTGGCTAATGTTCTGACCAATGGCGGCTTCATGTTTGCTTCGGAGCCACTCAAACCGAAACTTGAGAAACTGGATCCCATCAAGGGCTTGACGCGGATCGCATCGAAAAGATCGGCCATCGAGCTTGGCAAGACTCTGGTTAAGGTAGTGCTCCTCGGGACGTGCTTTTTCTTCACCGTGACCGCTAGCTGGAAAGCGCTGGTGTACTTGCCGTTCTGTGGCATGGGCTGTCTCGGATTAGTCTTCACCGAGGTCAAGCTGCTGGCCGGGATTGCCGGCGGGGCGTTTCTCGTCGGTGGATTGACTGATCTTCTAATCCAGCGCTGGTTGTTCCTGCAGGAGATGCGCATGACCGAAACCGAGGCCAAGCGCGAGAACAAGGAACAGCAAGGCAATCCGCAGGTGAAACGCGAACACCGGCGTCTGCGCCAGGAGTCCGCGAACGAGGCTCCGCTTGGCGTTCATCGCGCCAACCTGATGCTAAGGGGGTCCACAACCCTGGTTGGGTTGAGGTATGTCCGCGGCGAAACCGGCGTGCCTGTCCTGGTCTGCCGTGGTGAGGGCGAAACTGCTTCCAAACTGTTTGGCGAGGCGCGGGCGCTGGGCCTCAAGATTGTGGATGACGACGTCCTGGCGCGACAGCTGCTCGGCACGGCAAAGCTCGGCAACCCGGTTCCTTCGCAGTATTTCGAGGCGGTCGCAAAAGCGCTTTACGCTGGCGGGCTGGTCTAGAGTGCTTCCGGACGAAGCGGGTCCCGGTTCGCGTGAAGAAACGCGCCAGAGCGAAAATCTAGAGACCCGTTCCCAATCACTCGGAACGGAAAAACCCTGGATCATCTTGACGGTGGCGCCAGCCCCTCATCGAGGGGGCTGTACGTCCCTCGTCGTCGCCGCGGGGGCTTCCGGTGTTGCCCTGTTGCTCGCTCCGTCTTCCTCTTTGCTCTTGTTGGGCGGGGCAAAGGTGCCGTAGCTGGCAACAGGAATGGCGGCGCGATCGCCACTACTTGTCATGACAGATCGATTATCCAGCAAGTCGAGCGGATCGTTGACCATGACTGCCAGATTGTTTCTGGTCGAGCAGCCAAGCGTCGGATCGAATGAATTGTCGTTTACTGCAGGCCCGACGATGGAAAGCGATGGACAGACGGGAGGATGGGCCTCAAAGGTGATCGCCTCGATCCGCACCCCGAAGTGGGCGGGCAGATCGATCGGGGAGGCGGCCAGGCGGATGTTGTAGGGGGCGATGCCCATGGCACGGGCCTCGTGGGCCACTTGTGCAATGAGGCGGGGTGAGCCGGTGACATCAATATGGAGTGCATCCCGCCGACCGCCACTGGCACGCGCAATGAAACTCCGCAGCCGATGCCTTTCGGAGCCACGAAGGCTCTGCAGAAACAAGACGCTGCTCTTCTGTTCCACATGGATCGCTTGCTCAGTTGGCTCGGAACGGACCGAAGCACTATTTGCGCATCCACCTAATGTTGCCGCCATAACGATCAAATGGCACAGATGTCGCAAGATCATTTGACGATCCTCATTCGATGATAAAGCCGGCGCTGCCGGTCAATCCAGGTGCGCTGGTGCGGGGCGCATCGCGGTTTTTCGGCGGCCGCGCCAGTGTATTCGTCAAAATGCGGCCCGCGTCCGACGGCGGTGCGATGCGATCGCTCGGCGCACTCATCCGGCTCGGGTTCGATCCGGGCCGCACGATGTAAGGCGTGACAATAATGACAAGCTCGGTTTCGCGCTTTTGAAACGATGAGGAGCGAAACAGCGCGCCGAGGATCGGCACGTCGCCGAGCCAGGGAAATTCGCCGATGTCGTTGTTGAAGTTGCGCCTGATCAGTCCGCCGATTGCAAAGCTCTGACCGCTGGCGAGCTCGACCACGGTGCTGGCCCGCCGCGTCGAGAGGGCAGGGACTTCTATGCCATTGATCTTGACTTGGCCTTCGCTCGACAGTTCGCTGACTTCGGGCTTCACACGGACATTGATCTGATTATTGTTGAGAACCGTCGGAACGAATTCTAGGCTCACGCCGAACTGGCGGAATTGGACCGAAACCTGGCGATTATCCTGCATCACAGGAATGGGGAATTCGCCGCCGGCAAGGAAGCTCGCGGACTCGCCGGACATCGCTGTCAGATTAGGTTCAGCCAGGATCGAGGCGAGGTGTTCGCTGGCGAGCGCGTCGAGAACAGCACTGAGGTTGGTATTGCCGGCGCTAAACCCGATGCCGATCGTGCCGCCACCGCTGGCCGCACTGGACCCGCCATCTTTGCCGCTGATCAAAAAGGCGCCGTTCGGGCTGGATGCGGTGAAATGGATATTGAGATCCTTGACGGCGCTGCGGGAGACTTCTGCGACCCGTACGCTGAGATTCACCTGTAACGAGCCGGCGACCTGGATCTTGTTGACGACCAGTGACCCGGCCCCAAGAAACTGCTCGGTAACCTTCTTGGCGGTCTCGACGACTTCGGCATTGGGCGCCGTGCCACTTAGGATAGCGCCGCGTGGGGTATAGCTGACCTGGATCGGATAGTCGCCGACCTCGGCTCGAAGCGTTGCTCGCAGGTCCTCGATCGGCTGTGTAACGACCACGCGCAACTCGGCGAGAGCCTCGCCGTTTTCGTTCAGGGCAAAGAGGCTGGTCCGTCCGGATTTCTTGCCAAACACAAATATCGTCGTGTTCGACGGCGCCTGATAATCCGCAATCGTCGGATCGGCAATAAAGATGCTCGCCGCCGCAGCGGTCAGATGAACTGTCTTGCCCTGTGAAGTAGTCAAGTTCAACGTGCCGGAGGTGCCGCCGGGCGCCGCGCGTGGCGGTTCTCCTTTGCCATCCCGCTTGATCTCGGCTGCCGCAGCAGATGAAAACAGCAGAGCAAGTCCGCACAGGACGTAGCAGAGGCGAGATAAAACGGCACAGCGCGACGTTCTGGCGACCATCGACGGCCCATCAGTGCCGGCAGCATTGTAAATGACCTTCAAGGGATTGTTGCTTTCAAGTTCGATTTAGTCAGGCAGCCGAGGCTGCCTCAATGAGTTCAAGGGTGTAACCGACGCCGCGCGCGGTCTTGATTCTGAGCGTCGCACCCGACTGGCTCAAATGCGTGCGCAAGCGATAGATTCCGACTTCCAGCGCATTGGTCGAGACCTCATCGTCGAACGCATAAAGACTATCCTCCAGCGATGCGCGGGGCACGGTGCGGCCGGCACGGTTGAGCAAATGTTCAAGAATGCACACTTCGCGGCGGGCAATCTTCAGTATCCGACCACCGACCGCGACTTGCCTTGCAATGGGGTCGAAATGCAGATTGCCGAATGTCACGAGCGGCGCCGTCATTTGCGTCGACCGCCGCAGAATGGCGCGCATGCGTGCGATGAGTTCGTCTGTCGATACGGGTTTGGGGAGGAAATCGTCCGCGCCCGCATTGAAGATCGCAATCCGCCGGCCGAGATCGTTGAGACTGCTCATCATAATGGCCGGCATTGAGCGTCCCTCGCGCCGCAGCTGCTTCAGCCAATCCAAGCCGTCTCCATCGGGCAGAACCAATTCTAGCAAAAGAATGTGGTAGTTGGCGCAATCCAGCGCGGCCGCCGCCTCATCAAGCGTGCGTGTCACGTCAACGGCAAACCCGCAATAGAGGAGCGCTTCCTTCACAGCACGGGCAAAGTCCGCATGATGATCAACCAGGAGAATTCGCATTTCATCGCCTCTCGTCCATCCACGCCAAGACCTTAAGCGCATCATGGTTGATCAAGAGGTTCGAAGAGAACAGACGTCCGCTTTGGCGTGAGCGCAAAAGTGCGGCAGCGACGAAGCGGATCGTGCTGGCGGGCGATCAATCCCGGTGACCTCCTTATCATGAGATTGGAAAATGCAATGGCATGACGGTGACTGCATGCGTCGTCGTCGATGCCGGGCAGGCCCCCTGTGCCGGGAAGACTCGTGAAATCACTCACGAAGCCGCAAGCCGTTGCGGCAGATCGGCGGATCTGAGCATCGGTCGCCGTGATATCTGCACGCACTGAGTAGCCGTCTTCGATCATGATAGCGCTTGAGCGCGTAATCGAAGCCAAAGCCCAGGAGCGAGCCGATGGATTTGTGGCTGAGCAGCCTGGCGAAACCGACATTGTTGGAACTCTCCACCTTGCCCCAGCCCCGCGGTCAACCTTGCTATGCTGTCGTGCCTGTGGCGTCGCCAAGTCACGATAAGGCAAGGTTTTCCGCGTGAATGACAATTTCACGCCACGCATCTGGACAATGCCTCCAGAGCCGCGATGTACGACGAACAGATCGATGCGCCTCCCGGCTACTGAGAAAACCGCTCCCTAGCCGGTGATAGACATGCAGGGCGCCAACGATCCCGATGTTCTGCCGCGTCCGATGCTGCGCCCCATCGACCGTCGTGAATGAGGGGCAGATAGGGGCGCCCCTCGTCGGGACTACGACGGCTCTGATTGAGGTCATTGCGACAGCTGCATCTCATCTTGGCTGAGCGGCAGCGGACTGATCGGAGCTCGAGTTTTTGATTGCGTGTTGCACGGACAGTGCGAGGTAAACAGAGCCCGCTTTCGGCCCGAATGCTAAATCCTGATCCGGCTGCAACAGGGGTCGCACTGATTCCTTCGTGCTGCACATAAGCGGTGTTGAGAACACGCCGTCGACAGGAGTGAGCGATCCGCGTGACGGAGCGAAGCGGGGCGGCGTTGAGTGTGAGAGACGTTCGCAATTCTTGCTACCTGTCGGGAAATGTTCGCGCGATCGCGGTTGTGTGTCGCGAGGTTGTCGGAAATCCTACAATCTGACGTTGGGTGAGATTCAAGTGCCTTTAACAATTGGTTACAACGTACCCTCAAACTTGCGCGCGTCTTGAAGCGATAGCGAGGCAGTCTGGACACGGTCATAGCTTTGAGGACCGCGGTCGGTCTTACTTTCTCCAACGTCGTGAGCATTTCGTCTCTCCAAATTCTATGACGCGGCCTGACCTGCAAGACGGCATGAGGCAGGCATCCTTGCTGCGCGTTAAGGCGGAAGCCGTAGCGCGCGCAAGCGTGCGATTGCCGGATCGCCTGACACGTGGCGATCGGCAGGCAGACTGTGGCTGGCCGCAAGAAGCGTTGATCTGACGCGTGAGGCTTGACGTCCCGGATGCAGAGGCGCGATTGCCGAAGTGGAATTGACCGGCAAGGGATTGAGCAGAGAATCGATTGTCACACCACATTCCTGAATGCTCCTTTCAAAGACCGCTACCGACTATGGGGGCTTCATGCAGGATCGGAAAAATCAATTGTTTTGATGGAACGCATTCAAAAGGCGGATAGGCGTAGGGCGGCTGCGCCGCTCGCCGTGTTTGATGCGGCGTTTACGGCGCTCGGTCATGCGATCCTGTTGACGGTCTTCCGATCAAACGCGCGTCCCGCATCACGCCGAAGGCGTTCTCCGGCTCAGGACACGGGTTCGGTCTCGGGCACGAACGCGGCGACCGGACCGATGTCAGGCAATAGCCGAAGCCCGCCCCAATGAGTGACGTCAAAGATCAATTTGGAAGGGCAGGTCGAAATGGGCAGCACGCGTCGGACCCCGCTCCCGGGACGTCGACGGCGATTGAGCCCCTGATGGCCGCTTGATGTGCATGCTGTACCGGCTATTGTTCGTGGTATTTGCGCGTATCCTCAAAGCCCTTTGTTGGTGTGCTGCCTCGGTGTTTGCACATGGATGCACGTTTTCGCGATAGAGCATGGTCGTTAGGTTATCTGTTCAGTGCCATCACGCCTGTACGTATGCGTCGCGTGCGGTCCGATAGTCGTCGATATTGCTGCCTAGAAACAGGCGGTCGATCTTTGGTTGCCGCTCTGCCCATGAACATATTGGATTCACATCTGCATCGATGAAGATGCGGTCCCGATCGACTCTGTCATCGAAAGCGGCGGTCGTTGGCGACCGACGTGCTGATTGCTGGTCCGCGAGGTCGATCTCGTTTCTGAGCGCAGCAAGCGTGGCACCTGTCGGCGTTGAGGCAAGCTTGGCGCGGGCGCCGACAAATGATGTGGCTGGATGGCGACCGGCTTCCGTGGCGACCTCGCTCGGGACAGACGTGGCCGTCCCGGGATTTGCCGCAAGGGAGACTGAATGGACGCGGGGTAGACCGAATCCAAGTCATCTAGCTGCTGCTCAAAGCGTGCTTGATCCTCGGACCTGTGTGCCGGCGCGTCGGCGTGTGCGCTCAGCTCGTCTGGCCGCCGGTCCACCCGGTGCGGCTGCTTCAGGACGCCGTGAGCCTCAAAGGGAGTATCTGCGGGATTTCGTGGATCAACAGTCATTCTTCTTCCATCTCCCCTCGGGTGCCGGCCGTTGACATGGAGTTTTGCAGGTGCAGCTTTCGAGAAGCTGACGGACCAGGAAGGAAGCCAGTATCCGTTTGAGGGGTGCCAGATGAATTCAGTTCAGTGAGGTGAGCGGTCAGTCAGACGGAAGCCACGCAAAGCGATACATTAGAAGCCGACACTGCTTTGTGCCATCTGGCATCCTGTTCGACGAGGGCGGTTACGGGTGCCTTGACTGAGCTTGTTCGCCAGCCACCCATTGTCGGCCTATCGCCCGCTGGCAGAGAGTCCTTGCTAGGTCTCAACGCGGACAAGCTGGCAGATGCGGTTGGTCGAAGTGCTCTTTCGGAAATCGCCCGCTTAGGCGCATTTGGGGCCGCATTCCCTCAGCCATATCGGCCTCCGTTGGATTGGCGCGACCGGTTGCCGTTTGTAGTTCTAAGCGGCCGGCGCTCGATCGAATCGTTCCAGCGATGTCGCACGAGGTCAGGCCACTTTAGCAAACCTGACCTACGAGGTTGTGACGTCGGAATAGCCGTCACAACGCCTTGCGCCTGGTCGCGACAGGTTGTTTTTGTCGCAGGCGCGGCGTGCTTGATGTCTGGAATCCGCCAAACGGCTTGCGAGGACGACGTCTTGCAACGTGCGATCTGTGGTACTTATCGAAGGAGATGAGCGTATGAAGTTTACTGGCAAAGGGCTAGCGATCCTGTTGTCCTTGCTTTCGGCCGCAGGCATGAGCGCGATGGCGAGAGCAGACGAGCCTTCGCCGAAATACACCGAGGTGCTCAATGCCCTGCAGACCGGAAAGAACGTGAAGCTCATCCTAGACATGAGCCGCTGTGCCAACGCGGAGGGTAGCAAGCCTGCGTCGGCGACGCAGGCCGGTCTGGTCATCAATGCCTTTAGGGTGACGCCCCAGAACGGCATCAGCTTCGCCAATGCGCACCAAACGGTGGACAGCGCCGGACATGCCGTCACCGAGTACATCCGCCATAGCCTCAGCCGCGAAGGTAAGCTCACGGTGCGGGCCTCGAAGCTTGTCGTCGGGACCACCGAACTCGTGAACCAGGGCGAATTCATCTGCGACTTGCCTGATGGCGCGAAGTTCGTCTGGTAAACGAAGAGCACTGCGCAGGGACCGCACTTCGAAGCCGTTTCCTTAACGCGTGGATGCTTCACCGAACATGGCACGATAATCTAGATCGTGAAGACGGCCAGATTGTTTCTGACCGTCTTTCGTTCGGGGTCCGAGTTGCACGAAGTTGCGGCAGTCTGCTCAAAGGCGCCGTATGAGGGCCGACTATCCTCATCGGAACTTTGTGATCGGCAGATCGGTAGTTCCGGCAAATGATCAGGAGCCAAGGGCCTCATTAAACCAAAACGGGTCGCCAAAGTACGTTCGCATCCTTGTCTGCGAGTATTGTGAGACATTCCTTCCAATCCGATTGGTCCACCAACCCGCGATAATTCGCGCTTAATCCTCGGCCAAACCATCGTTTTTTTAGCGCGTGCTTATCCTGTATCCCGAGTGTTCTCGGATTTGGTCGTCTGAAGTGCCGGTGCTGCCGAATGCGATCCTGCTTGAGATCATGCTGTGACTGGTATGGTCGGGTTTGGCTGACAGCTTTGGAACGCAGTTCTAAGATCTCTGGAAGCAAAAGATCGTCGTGGCTTCGGGAGTCCCTTTGGGCAGCTGTCCCAACGTGCCGACGAGCCCCTCGTTCAGCCAAATAGCGGCCGATGAAAGAGAAGAACGCGGCCTCCGGGCAGGCTTTCGGCCGTGTAGGGCTGACCGTGGATCAAAAAACGGGTCATTGGGACATCCTGGCTCGGCAGGAGACCACGGTTTTGCAGCATGTCGATCACGACGGGCGAGGCCTCTCGGGGGCCGTGCCTCCGGTTGTCGCCGAACAATTCCCCGAGTTCAGGCACTTGAGGGGATGGCTGATGGACCGATGCCGGTGCGGTAGACGGCAGGGGATAGTTTGGCGCCGGCGCCGAAGGAGCGTCCTCGCACCATTCGAAAGGTGCCGGTGCATCAAACCCAGGCGCAAGACCGACATAGATACCCGGGGAAGCCCTCCCCACCGCAGGCGTAGCTTCACGCAGCAAAGCGGGCCGAGGGTGGTGAATGAGTTGAACGTCATTGGGTCCTCCCGGTCCCAACATGGCCGTGTAGCGTTCGCCGCCAATCTCGTAGTTCATGACCGGATGCTCCGCAACAGGCAAGAAGTCCCACTTGCCTAACGTGGACAGCATCATGTCGGGAGCCAGCTGGGTGCGATGCGAAAAATCCTTGGGAACGGCAAACGACACATCGAACGTATCGCCCACAGCGGGAGACCGCAGATGGATGAGCTGAACATCATTGGACCCTCCCGGTCCCAACGCGCCCGCATAGCGTTCACCGCGAATGTCGTAGGTCTTTACCCGCTGTGCCGCATCGGGCAACAGACCCCATCGGCCCAGCTTGGAGCGCATCATATCCGGCGCAGGCTGGGTACCGTGAGTGAAGTCCTTGGGAACGACCAAAGAAGCATCAAAGCTTTCGCTGGCTGGGGGGGACGTCTGCTCAAGTGCGCTCTGGGCCGCAGCGCCTTGGTTTATCATCCGTCCAAAATAGTTTTCAGAGGCGGAATTCTGCGGCGGCTGCCAGGTCAAATCGAAAAGCCCTTCCTGAGCGACACCTTTTACCGGCAAGTGGGCGGTTGAACTCATCGTTGGCCAAGGCGACGGTGCATTGAAGATCGTCGCTGGCGGCAGGTCCTCGCGATCCGCGGCATCGAAAAGCTCTTCCTGAGTGAAACTTTGCGCGGGCGATGAAGTCGCTGAACGCATTCGCTGCCAAAGCACTGGTGCATCGAAGCCAGGAGGTGGAAGCTCGCCGCTCTGCTCTGCGGCATCGAAAAGCACATCCTGGGCCACACTTTGTATCGGAGAATGAGCGGCTAAACCCGGCACGTGCCAAGCCTGCAGAGTATTGAAACCATCAGCCGGTCGTGAGGCGTCGCGATCCGCAGCGTTCCCCAAGCGCTGTTCATCGACCGGCCGTATAGGCAAAGGAGCGTTGAATGACCTGGCGCGAGCTGCCTCCTTCTGCACCCAAATTACCCCGCCCGATGATCGCGCGATAGTCGCGGAGAGCGTTCAAGGCGGCGATGAGCGTCTTGTCATTTCGAAACAAACGGTCCGCGTGGCCGAGCAGTTTGTCATCACTGAGCTTGGCAATGGACGAGGGACGGAGCGCTACCGCCAACTTCCGCAGCGCGCTCGCATAGGTCCCGCCCGTTCCTTCGGCGATCTGTCGACCAAAACGTGCCTCGGCAGCCTCCCTGATGAGACGCTGATCTTCTTGGGAAGGACGATAATGTGTCGTGAGGGGGAGAGCGTCTGCGTCAGGCCTGCGATACCGGCTGATCATTAACAGTGCTGGGGCGATGATCTTGTCGTTTTGCAGCAGCTTGCTGGCGTAACCGAGTAACTTATCGTCATCCAGGCTAGCCATCGATTTGCCCGACTGCTTCAGCTCCTCAGCCAATTTGCGAAGCCGACGATCATAAATACTGATGGTGGTAGAGTTCGGCGGTGGACCTCGCTTGAGAGCAGCGGCGGATGCTGCCTGGATGAGGCGATCGTCCTCCTGAGTGACATCATAGAGTTCTCGATGGGGATATGTCGAGCCGCCCCGGGAGCATCCAGCAGGTGCTGCTCGAACTCTGCTTGCGGCTGTTGCTGTTGTTCCTCGGCTGCGTTGGTTGCAGCCTGATCATGAGCGGCTTGGTTGATCGTGTTCAATCGGTCCATGATCCCGTCCGCCAGCATAGCTCTCTGGTTCCTCGCTAACGATGTTAGCTTTCCAAAACCTGACGTGGCCTTCCGTCAGGTAAAATCAACGAGGTCCCGCACGTGGCTGTTCGGAGGCGCTGCAGCTGGGGGCGGGCCCATAAAAAGTTTGTAACAAAAGAGGGGAGGGTTCAGGATTTGAGCGGCAAGAGCGGTGTGCTGCCGCTCCATTGATGATCGTGATCCGTCAGCTCTCGATTGAGGCAATCCGGGCTATGATCGCGACGACGGGTATGCCATCCGGCGAGTTTCGATTGATCCGGGGCCAGCGCAAGGCGAAGTAGCGCTCTTTTAGATCAGCTAGATAGTCATCTGGGCGGCATCAAACCGTGAATTGAGCGGAGTCTTGTTCGTTCCTGGCGCGCTTTCATCGAAACGTGAGTTTTAAATGACGGTCGAAATTCGACTTTCCTGAAACTCACCGGGATACGAAGCCATTCGTACACCAACTCAGTCATATGTGTTCGGTGTCCGACACCGCCGCCGACACGCTCGCCGGGGCGGCAGAACGCCCCAGAGCCGCCGGTGGCCATTCTCCAAGGAAAATCAGAAGCCGAGCGCTTTTAATTCTGATGGCACGGCGGTTGCTTATTGAGAGGCAACGATATTCGGCGAAGGCGCAAAGCGCATTCAGACACGTTGGGAAAAACCTGCTCGAAACTCTTTGAACCGGTAGGCCCTGTACAGTGCACCGAACGTGCAACTGCTGCCGCACTTGCTCAATAGGGCGTTCCATCGATTGGATGGCAGGACGATGAGGCAACGCGCGCGCTAGCGAACTGGAGAGTTGAATGACTGCCCCCCAAGCCATATCGGCGCGGCGCCAAACGACCGATGTAGACGCTATGATCGCGGATCTGCGGTCATGCGAACACCCGCACGACGTGGAAGTGTGCGGTATGCTTTTGCACATTCTCCCCGGCGTTCTGTCGCCACGCCTAAGTCACGCTCCCGACGCCTTGATATCGAAGTGGCACATCCAATCTGGAGCAACAGTATTGGATCTGGGATGCGGATCGGGCGTCCTGGGGCTGGCGGCACTTCGCGCTGGGGCAAAACACCTAGTGGCTCTCGATATCAATCCGCAAGCCGTTCTCACCACAAAGTTAAACATCGAGCGGTTAGGTCATTCCAAGCAGGCAGAAGCGCGCCTCAGTGACATCTATTCTGCGCTGCAGCCTGAAGAAAAGTTCGACCTTATTCTGTTTGCCGCCCCGTACTGGAACCGAAAAGCAAGGGACGATTTGGAGCGCTCTTGCTTTGATGAAGATCACAGCGCCATGGCCTCAGCTCTCGGGGGAGCGCATAATTGGCTCGACGCCAACGGCCTAATGTATGTCGTCTTTTCTGATCAAGGCGATATTGGGCGCGTCCTGAACTTGATCGATAACAGTAACCTGCGTGTTAGAAATATGCATATTTTTCGACCGTCGATTCATGGCGGGCATATCCGGATCATTTGGGAGCTAACGGTTCGGTGAAGTCTCTTCTACCCCTGGATCCCGCCAAGCGCGGCTAGTCAAGACCAGTCGTGTTCGGATCGCAAGTTCGATAACGAGGACTGCCGGCCGAGATTGATGCGTTGCAGAACGAGTTCGTCGGATGCAGGGCAATCGCAAGTCGCACGGCTTATGGGAGCTGACGGCGCCAGCGCCGCCGTATACCGGCCCTCTCGTGGGTGATTTGCAAGCTGATGTCGTTGTGATCGGCGGTGGATATACGGGACTCTCTGCGGCTATTCACCTCGCTGAGGACGGCGTGCGCGTCATCCTGCTGGATAGGCATCCGAAATTGGATTCGGCGGTTCCGGGCGCAACGTCGGGCTCGTCAATGCAGGCATGTCGGTCATGCCCGACACGCTCTCAGACACTCTCGGCCCTCCGTTTGGAGAGCGGCTCATCGAATTACTGGGTGAAGGACCACAAGAGGTTTTTGAACTGATCGAGAGACATGGGATCGACTGTGAAGTTGAGCGCGCGGGGACCCTGCATTGCGCGGTCGGCCGCAGGGGCTTGGAAGAAATCCAGATTCGTGCCGAACAGTGGCAGAAACGCGGCGCTCCGGTCGCGGTGCTCGATGCGAAGGAGACGCGCAGAAAGATTGGCGGTGGCAACTATACCGGCGCGCTGCTCGACACGCGCGCCGGTACAATACAGCCACTGGCTGATGCGCGCGGCTTCCCTTTTGAGAGCAAATCAGATTCAAGGCTTCTTTTTGGGAGGCGGCCTTGGGTGTGATGGATCGTTTGGTGTGAGCGACGCGGCCTGGAAGCGAATGGCGCCGCTGATCATCGGCCGGCCCGACCAGAAGGGCTCGACCGGGCGAGACAACCGGATGTTCGTGGAAGGTGTGCTTTGGATCGTGCGTACGGGCTCTCCTTGGCGGGATCTTCCGGAGGTGTTCGGGGAATGGAACAGCGTGTTCCGGCGCTTCAGCCGATGGAGCAACAAGGGTGTTTGGTGGCGGATCTTCGAGGCGATGTCCGATGATCCAGACTTCGAACACCTGATCGTCGATTCCACCATCGTCCGGGCGCATCAACACGCCGCCGGGGAGAAAAAAGGGGGTCTGAAGATCAGGCGCTTGGCCGCTCGCGCGGCGGCCTGAGCACGAAGATACATATGGCCGTTCGCGGTCTGGGATGTCCTGTCCGGTTCACGCTCACCGCAGGCCAGAAGGGCGATGCACCGCAAGCCGTCGCATTAATCGAGGGACTGCCCGCCGAGGTCGTCATCGCCGACACAGCCTATGACGCCGATCATTTGCGCAAAGACATCGCCGCCAAAAGGGCGCTCGCCGTCATCCCCAACAACCCGTCACGCGCGCTCAAATATCCGCTCGACAAGCACCTCTATGCCCAGCGCCATCTCGTGGAATGCTGCTTCTCCAAACTCAAGCAGTTCCGTCGCTTCGCCACCCGCTTCGAAAAACCCGCTCGAAATTACCGAGCCGTCGTCGTCACTCTCGCTGCCATCGTCCTATGGATGCGATAAGTGTCCACACTGCCTAGGTGGTATCGGCACCTTGGTTCACCGAGCCTGGGCGGTCAGGTCGCTACGTAGGCTGTTTCCGCAACCCGACGACGTTGAGTTCGAAGCCGGCTGGTTCGGAATGATCGGGATGACTTCCGACCACCTGCCGCGCTTTCACAAGCTCGACCGTAACCTCGTGTCCTTCGGTGGTTACAACGGGCGCGGGATTGCACCTGGGACCGTCTTCGGCCGCGTGTTGGCGTCCTACGTCCTCGGCCGCCTTGCGGAAGAGGATCTACCACTTCCAGCCGCGCCGGCTGAATATCGGCGGTTTCGTGCCGCCCGTGAGGCCCTCTACAGAGCAGGCTCTCAACTGGTTCACCTCACTGAAGCGCGGCTCTGATCCGCCTTGTGTCAATCGCATATCCGATCCGGCGGGTTTCCATCGGTTTGGCCATTCCCGGCACGCGGCGAGCGAATTGGCTTCGGTCGTGTTCTTCAGAGAGAGTCTCGACATCCTCACTCGCGCTGTCCGGCCGTCACGTCTGTAGATCGGCATCCATATAACATCCCGACGTCTGCGGGGTGGCAAACTCGCACGTCCTGCAGAGCAGAAAGCCATCCATTCCGTTCATTCGATCGACGATTTCGTGAAAGATCGGTCCATCAAAGAGATATGCGTATTCGTCGCGCAAAAGATTGCCCAGGACATGACGCCGCTCAAAATCCATCCCGCACAGAGTAACGTCGCCGTTTGGGAGAAGGACATTCCGATGTTGTTGTTTGCCAATACACGTCAAAGGTCCGACGACCGGCTGTCGCGGTTTGATGATACTCGACTCTAGACGTCCTCGCCTGCTACTCAGCGGACGCAAGCGCTCCAGCGCTTTTGCGGGAATGATGTCGGCGAGGTCGGGATGGACTTTGCCCAGGACAACGAATCGAATCGAGGGAATGTTCGCCTCGACGAGTCGGCGCATGACATTGAGATAGAACTTTCCGACGAGCCGGCTGTTCATATAAGTGCCGTCATCGGGAACATGGACGACGAAAGCCCTGAACTGCAGCATTTGCAAGCGCCGAACGTCACTCCCGTTCATTCCGACGAGGGTCGTGAAAATTCGGACGTGATGCCCACGTGCGTAAGCATGCTCAACCATCCTGGTGCACTTCGGATGGAGCCAAGGCTCCGAGTAGCCGGCAAAACTGATGTCGGTAGCCGTCGGCACGCGTGCAAGACACCGCTCGAAGTCCTGAAGACCTAGGTATTTCGCTTGAGACACAGGTCTTTGCCGATCGGCGAACTTGTCTTGAGGGCAATAAGAACACCGGACGATGCATCCTGCGGTCGTGGTTATCTCCAATACCCTGCGACCAGGATTGGCGGCGCGTAAGTTTTGTAACACGATGGGATATGCCGTCATTCTGTCTGGTCCTTTCAGGCGTCGGAGCAAGAAACTGCGTAAAGGAGCGCAGCGTTAGATGAGTAGCCTCTTGCTTTGCTCCTCACGGATTGCAAATTCAGGATATGCACGTTGACGAAATGACTTACACCAAACCCCTATCTCATCGCTAGCGACGCGCCGAGCTCGACCATGCGCTACCGAAGGTGGGATAGGCCTGGCGTGCCAACCCGGCTCTCCACGCGTAGGCCGCTGCGTAGCACCATTGGCTATCACTAACATCTTCGTTCCGAGTCGGCGCATGCCAGATGCTGGCTCGGTGTCCTCGCTAGAAGGATCTTCGGAGATGCGACCGCAGCTGTAGCGATGCGGAACCAGCGCCGGATCTGCCCAAACGGGACATCCTAAGGCCTCCGGATGGCAGCGCAGGTTCTGGACCATCCTTCTATTTGTCGCGCAAGCGATTGCGCTTGCGAACTGTTCGGGCGTCATGAATGCGATGGACAAGCGGTCGAGCATCGCAAGCTCTTGGCGGCGATCGTCCGCGAAAGTTTCCTGTTCCGGTTAGATGGCAAGTTGCTGGTCAGGATAATGGATGAAGCACGCTTATTGCCATGTTGAGGACCAAATTGGCCTTTCTCGGCGGAGCGGTGCTAACTGATTTCGCCCGACGACCAGCGCGGCTCGCGGTCACCGCACGATCCTGCGGCCGAGGTGCGGCCGTGAGGAGCCGAAGACGTCGCATCTGGCATCTTAAAGAAGTGGGAGGCTACCCTCATATCGGACAGTTTGGTGGCTCGAGCAGCGATCTAGCCGGCATTGGGCGATGCCTGTGGAGGATCGTTCTCATCGATCCAGTGGGGCAGATCGAGTTGGAAAGTCAATGCGATCTTTACCTGCCGGAACTGGTAGGGGGCACTGCCCGCGCTTTGGGATATTCTGTTGGAGGCGACGATCCGCTCGCAACAAGACGATCCGCTCGCAACAAAACGTCACGGCAGCTCGAAACGATGGATCGCGACCTGTGGATTCGCAAGCTCTCAAGAGAGCAAAATCTGCGGAGGCGATCATGAAAACACAATCGATAGACTACAGAACCGACGGCGCGGGTAAGATCCCGCTGAGCAATCTAGATGTAAGCGTAGGCAAGCGCTTCCAAGATGATAGCATATGGGGTTACTTCGAGCGCCTGCGAAGGGAAGATCCCATTCACTACTGCCAAGATAGTCCCTATGGTCCATATTGGTCCGTAACGAAATACCGCGATATCGTAGAGGTAGATACTAATCACAAGACATTCTCGTCGGAGCAAGGCGTCACTATTGTCGACGTGCCTGACAAGCACTGGACGCAGAGTTTCATCAAGATGGGGCCGCCTAAGCATCGCGAGCAGCGTGATACTGTAAGTCCGATAGTCGCGCCGGAAAACCTGACGAAGCTCGAAAGCTTGATCCGTCGTCGCGTCAGGACGATTCTGGACGGCTTGCCGCGCAACGATGACTTCAATTGGGTGGATAGGGTCTCCATCGAGTTGACGACGCAGATGCTTGCCACGCTATTCGACTTTCCATTTGAAGATCGGCGGCTCTTGACCTATTGGTCGGACGTAGCTGTCGCAATGCCGAGAGCTGGCCAGCCCATTGACAGCTGGGACAAGCGAAGTGCGATCTTGTCCGAATGCTTGGCGTGTTTTGCGCGGCTTTGGAACGAGCGCATCAATGCCAAACCGCGTCTCGACCTTATTTCCATGATGGCACACTCGCCTGCAACTCGACACATGGAGCCGAGTGAGTTTCTTGGCAATCTGATTCTGCTGATCGTCGGTGGGAATGACACCACGCGCAATTCGATTACCGGCGGCCTCCTATTCATGAACCAGCATCCCTCCGAGCTGCGAAAGCTACGCGATAATCCGCAGCTGGTGTCGAGCGCGGTGTCCGAGATTATTCGATATCAAACCCCCATCGCACATATGCGCCGCAACGCCGCAACCGATACCATCGTTGGTGGGAAACAAATCAGGAAGGGCGACAAGGTCGTCATGTGGTACATCTCAGGAAACCGCGACGATGAGGTCATCGAGAACGCCGATAGCTTCGTCATCGATCGCAAGAACGTGCGGCAGCATCTTTCGTTCGGATTCGGGATCCATCGCTGCGTTGGTCGACATCTTGCGGAGCTGCAGCTGAAAATACTCTGGGAGGAAATCTTAAAGGCGCGGCTGGAAGTCAAGGTTGTCGGCGAACCCGAGCGAATTGCGTCGAACTTTGTGCACGGTTATTCCGCTCTTCCTGTGCGGATTGCAGTTTAGGTCGTGATGCTCCGGCTTGGCAGCCGCCAGCTGCGCGGTTTCGTCTCCCTCTTTGACCTCTCTCTCGTCGCTGCACAGGCCGCGAAAGCGGTTGATCGGCGTGAAGGAATTTCCATCTCGGGAA
This sequence comes from Bradyrhizobium ferriligni, assembly GCF_056837965.1. Classification (NCBI taxonomy): domain Bacteria; kingdom Pseudomonadati; phylum Pseudomonadota; class Alphaproteobacteria; order Hyphomicrobiales; family Nitrobacteraceae; genus Bradyrhizobium; species Bradyrhizobium ferriligni. Next base: position 5,664 of record NZ_JBXEJO010000026.1, on the reverse strand, counting down.
CTGGGCAGCCTTCAGCAGGCGTTGAGTGCCTGCGAGAAGGAGGGATGATCGGGGTACAACGGCGTACCCGGCCGAGGCTCTTAGCGTTTCCAGCTGTCAAAGGCAGCCCAGATGGATTCCAATATTGGAAGGGACCTTTGACCTAACATTTTCGATAGTCAGGCGATGAGCTTAACATTGAAGATTATAGCGGTGGGGGCGATTTTCTTTGGAGAAGCGCTTTCGATCATCGCAGAGTTGATTGCCTCAAAGCAGTTTGGAAAGGCCGGCGGGAATCTGACAACGCTCCTGCCGACGTGTCTGCTGATATCCTTCGGTGGCATCTTGCTGGTCTTCGGATATGCACTGGGCTACATGCATCTTGAGAACATCTGGATCATTATCGCGATATCGGTGGGAGCAATTTTAGTGGTGGAACCGGTTCTAGCCCTGCTGCTGTTTCGAGACGTGCCGACGGCAGGATCGCTGATCGGGTTGGCGCTCGGTGCGCTGGGCTCGCTCGCTGCGATACTTCTATGAGCGTATTTTAAGCACGCTTAGATGGGTGGCGTCTTCAGCGAGGTCCTATTTTGGAGTTGCGCAACGTCGGTTCTGCTCAATCTGAATGCAAGAAGAAGAAGCTTTGACCAATTTGCTACATCAATCCGGGATTTGCGCATCGTTGGATCCGTGAACTTTTCGATCGAAGACCAGCATCTCCTGCCCGGAAACAGGACGCTTGCGGCTGCCTAAGGTGTGCAAATCGACATCCGGCGGTACTTTCCTTCATCATTCTCCAGTCCGTTCCACGATGCGGGCATGCTTGTGACGGCTCTTCAGTATTCGGGACGGCCCTTGGCAAGGCTGTTCCATAAACAAAGCCGCCGACATCGCCCGAGTTCTTAAGGATCGCCGTCACTGCCGATACTGCGCGACTGGCAGCGCACATTTCCATGGCGCTCACGGCGAGGCAACGCCAGGCTGCGGCTCTGCATGGCGCAAACTATCCTGCGGCGTGGCGTTCTTCGCTGCATCGTAGTCTCCGGCGCCACAGCAACTTCCATGGAATCGGAACTCGGGCGGCTCGGATTTTCTTGTGCATCCGAAGAGCGCCCTTCGTCAGCCAGTCGTCAGCCAGGCGGTCTATCCAGTCAGGCTGCGCATTGTTGATTGTATCGGAGATGGAATATGACGGGCATTGGCCGACCTGGCGAACCGCACATTGGGGCTGCAGGAGCCGACAGCACGTCGGGATCGAGCAGTTCGCGCTCGCGGTCCGGTCTCATTTCTGCGGAAGGCAGCCAATCTTTCGATTCCGTCATGGAGCGGATGCGCTCTGCCCCCGAAGATAGAACCGCGCTGCTGTCCTCGAGCCAGCCGTCCGGCTCGGGGGTGGCAGTCCCCATTTCCTCAGCAGGTGAGGCCATCAATACAGCCAAGCGAGAAATGGACAGCCTGCTTGGGGAATTTGATAGACGCCGCAATGCGGCCATGCACGGCCAGAGCTCGTCGGAGGCGCAAGAGCTGATCGATCAGCTCGTCAAGGCGGGCTCAGCAGTTCTGGATTACTATGCGAACTTGCCGCCGGATGTGGCGCGCAACATTCTGGCCGACGATCAGGCTCGTCGACTTCGTGACGAGATACTCGATGCAGCGGACCAATGCAACGCGCTGGGTACCTCGACTGTCTACGCCCTGGAGCAGAGCAGGAAGAATGCGGGAAAGGTGCTCGAACGGATGCGTCAATCCAATACTCCCTCCGACCAACTGAGCCGAGCGGCCTCCAGTGTGGCGAAACACTATTCGGCCTGCGTGGAGTGGTGGGGAAAGAAGGCGTTGCGCTTGGAACGGATGCTGTCCGTCTGCGCGGCCACTGCCAACTTGCCAAGCGCAACGGCCGAGATGCAGCAGGCTGAACAGGCTGCACTACGGCTGCACACCGGCTGGGCGCTGTTTACCAAGAACACGCATCTGCAATCGCAGGTCGCTCTCGCGCGGGTTACGATTGAATCGCAGGCGAGCACGTTCGAGCCAGCCGTCAGGCAAATCCTCTTGGGCGAGAACGGTCGGGCGCGTCTACTCGGAACCTTCGTCGACGACGTTGTTCCGGCATTTCTCTCGACGCGCGATGCTGTTCTATACAGCAAAGGACAGGCTCTCGACGCACAGAACTGCGCCGTTCTGGAAGGGGTCATAGAGCGGCTATCGGAATTTGCGTCGGCTTTGCACGACATGGTTGCCGAGCTAAGGAATGTCGGAGCAGGTGGGAAACTCCCGCTGGAACTGTTGGATCAGATCGAGGAAGCCGCGTGGGTCACTGCCCATGAGATCATGCGCCTCCTGGAAGTACAGCCGAAGATGCCCGCCATCATTGCAGCTCCAGCCGAGGCTGGAGCTGCGTTCCCTGTCAACACAACCGGCACTACTGCGGTGGCCGAAGGCACTGCGACGCGCAAGAAGGGGAAAGGCAAGCGCAGACCGGCCGCTGGCGCGGGGAGTTCGGCCGTCGGGCGCCCGGAGCTGCAGCTCTCTGGGCCCGACGCCGACACGGCGCCAGCAGCCAAGGTTATCGTGCTTTCGGATCTGGGCACCAAGAAACTCGCGACTGTAGAGGAGGCACATGCGAGGGCGTCATCGTCGGCGACGGAACATTTGGCGATGTGGCAGGCCCCGCCATCGAAAGAGGCACTGACACGACTGCTCCAGCGATTGGACGAACTTTTGCAATTCGATCTGGCCGGTCAGCAAAGGGCCATCTCGCAAGTGCGCCACATGAAACCCGAAGATGCCGATCACGTCGTGGACACTGTCGTCGAGCGCCTGCAGAGCCAGGCCGCGGAGATTGAGGCCTGTGTAGCCGCGCTGCAGGAGCCTCGTCGACGCGGCCTACTCGCGCCGGTGCAAGTGCCCGAAGTGCACGACAAAATCGTCCGCCTCAAGGCGATGTTGTCCGAGGTGCAGGGGCAGGCAAACGCTTTGAAGGCGCGAAAGGCCATGATCAAGATGGATTGCATGAAGACCTATGCCTTCCCCTCTCAGCAGTACCTTGAAGGCTTGCAGGCGGCCAAGGAATTGGCTCCCCTGGAGCCACCGCGCGCGTTGAAGGGCGAGCCAGGGACGCTGTTCGAGATGAAGTTGCAGCCCAAGGCACTGGGCAATGGTGCAATGCCAAGTCCGATGTGGGTGCATATCCATACGAAGCGGCCGGTCTATGCGTGGCAGCTGGCGACATTGGACGACGCCGAATCTGCCGCTTGCCACGTGAAATCCAATGAACAACGCGGCTACAATCGCCTCTGGCAGAATGCTCGAGCTGCAATGGGCCACGAAGACGTCGTGATCCACCGCGGCAAGCTTACGCCGGCGTTCTGCAAGTCCTTGTTGAGCACAGTTGACGGCCAGTCATGGTATCCCCGTCTCGAGGCGGAGTTCGGCTCGATGCAGCTCGCTCGACACGGGATGTAGTGCGCGTATCTCGCGATAGAGTGCCGCTTGCGCTGACACCATCAATAATGCCTCCGACTCCGGATTCCATGCGGGCCGCTGATCCGCTCCAGGACGTCCGAGACTTCAACTTGGGCGAGGACGGAGCCCTGATGAGGAGACCATGCTTCGTCCACTGCAGAAGGCGAGCACGTCTTCCGCGATGAGGAAATTCGGTCGATTGCGGCGAGGTCGGCCGCTGGGCGAGAAACTGTGCACCACTGAAGGCAGCAGGCGGAGCGCGAGGTGTCGCTCGCTCCTGGACCAAAGCAGGCGCACCTCGTCCTGCTTAAGCTCGATCAGGAATTCGCGCCAACATTGGTGCGAGTATGCGAGTATGTCCATTCGGCTCGCATAGGCGGACCACTGCACTGAGTGGTGGTTCGACTGGCCGAAGCTGGCGAATCTCGAGCGATTTCCGAGTGATCGGCATCCCGCGAGAATACGCACCTTGGGCCGATTTGACGAATCGAATTGACGATGCTCAATAAGGCGGCCTGTCCGTTTGCTACCCTCGGATATGGCCACGACGGTCCCAGCATCGGCCTCCATGGCCCCCAGAAGGTGCTGGGACCTGTTCGTTTCACACCCTCAATCGGGTGAACAGTTCGCTTATCGCTTGCCGGATTCTCTCGTAGGCCGCGCCCTCGTTTGTTCTTTGTCGCGCTGGCCGGGCTATCCCGCTCATACTGGTTGGCAACCCGAGCGTAGGCTCGAAGTGTAAGGCAGAACGACTGCTCGCGGGCTGAGATCGAGATGCACATATGCGTTGTAAGACTGTGCCCGGCGTCTGCCCGCGTCGCCTAGACCTCCGAACCAGCCCCCAACCAGGTGGAACGCGATGTACCACTCAGACGCGCGCGCGACGAAGTCGGCCGCGCTCGCAGCAACCATATCGCCCTCGGTGGCAAGTTCAGGAATGGACTCTCGCTTCATTGGCAGCATGCCGCCGTACTTGAACGCGTCGAAGCCCTGCGGTGTAGCCTGTAGCGTAGCCGAACAAACGAATGGAATTTCAGCGGCCGCCGCAGTCGTCGCATCCGTCGTAATGAGTTCGCTTGTGACGGGCCCCTCGGGCAGCACACGTCCAGACTCCAAGCAGTGCTAGTCATGGGGCCGAGACGATGCAGTTACCGCGTTGTCCGATTGCTCAGATCTATGCGGACCGCTTCGAGGCCGGCGAGAAGCCGACCATAAACGGCTTCTCCGAGCGACTCATAACCGAGCCTGCGCAGATGTCCGAACTCATCCATCCCGTAGATAGGCCTGATCAAGAAAATCAATTTTACCACTTGTGGCAACGTCATATATCCATGAGGACGGCTTGGGGCCGATCTAAGGGAGCGACTCTGGAATGAAAAAATTGCTGTTTGTAACTGCGAGCGCCATCGCGCTTGCAACGGCGGCAGTGCCGGCCTTTGTTGCTGAAGCCGGCGCTCAACCCGTCGCTGCCAAGGTGCAGGTAGCCGACACGTCATATCCTCAGTGCGCGGACGACCCCTTGAATGGTATCTGCGATCTGTTTTTTTGTTTGACCGATCCGGCGTGCGTACAGCACTAACCACCGGATACCAACCAAGCAGAAAATGAGGATCCAGGCCTCGCAGAGCGGCCGCTCGTGGGAACAGCGGCCGCGTCCTCTAGCGTAAATAATTTGCGGACAGCCGCTGAAGCCGTTCCAGTTTCGCCGCTGGAGCATGATCGCGCGTGGAGGATCTTCCAGCACAGAGTGGCCATCAAGGATCATGCAAAGCACACCGCGGAGCCGCACGTTATCACCCGCGTGCGGGACAAGAATATGAAGCGATTGCAATCTGTTAATTCGAGCGAGGCCTCGACTCTCGATTGGCAAGGCGCAGTAACCGCGCTCGGGGCATCGCAGGTCCGTCAGCCGCCAGTAGTTGTGGGCCGACCAAGGCGATTCAAATGCATTCCCCTATAGAGTCTGTTAGTGGCGCAGCGTTAGGTTAAAACCAAAGAGTCCTATCCTTATGACTTGCCGAGATCGGGGAGAGAGTGCGCGCGCGGATAGCGCCTCTCGTCGCGGGCGACCAGCCTTAAAAGGACGAATCTATCGTGAGCGTCATCCGGTGACCACGCCCTGAGGGCTGATCTGGTCGGCTAGGAAGATCTCGTGGATTGGTTTTTCACGAGGTCACCATGTCAAAGGATAGTTGTAAGGATGGCGATAAGGATAGGCAT